>SACC01000108.1 GCA_009928745.1 Clostridia bacterium | reverse complement strand
GCATATACAAGCCCAAGGACCAAGAACGCCGCAACTGCAAGGAGCATAATACAGCCGCATAATGCGTCGCTGACTCTTTTCGCGGATTCGGTCATTTTACTCTCGTCCTCATCTTCGGGTATATTATGCGCTTTGATGAAGTTGCCCCAACTGATTCCGCCGGGGATAATCAAAAGCATTGCGAAAGCTACCATACCTAATAGTGCTACAACGCCTAGAACACTGTCCGTCATTTCGTTAATAAAGATAAGTAATATAGGGGACAAAATCAGCATCGCCACGCCTACAGATAATAGTGCTATTGACTTCCTGCCCTTAGCGGCTTCTTCCTGAGGGAGCTCAACGCTGCTCATTCTTCTGTTGAGGCCCATTACCATAAACAGCGCAACTGCAATTGCAGCTGGTATAAGTAGCGATGTAACTGATATTGCGGTCGCATATTCATTCTTTATTACCGTACCCAATACAATCAACAATATTACACCGATAATTAATAAGGATACTCCGAGAGCTATAACTACTCCCTCTTTGACGGATAATGGTCTTATCTCTACCTTTGGTTTTGTCTCCATATATGGTTTATCAACACTTCTTTCTCCGTTCAAAAGCTCGTCAATGGTTATAGAAAATATTCTTGATATTGGCAAAAGCTGCGCTGTCTCAGGATACGATTCGCCTGTCTCCCACTTGGATACAGCTTTATTAGTAATGTCCAGTTTGTCAGCAAGCTCAGATTGAGTCATGCCTTTTTCTTTTCTCAGCTGATATAAAAATTCGCCGAATTTATTCATTTTCTTCCTCCTGCAATTTGGTATCTTCATTGTACTATATCGTAAGCAAAGGTGAAACCACTTGCATTAGAATCTTATAAAAGGATGATAGAACATAGTCTACTCTAGGTAGATTCTACCAATATTAGATATTTTTAGAACTTCAAACTAATATCCAAAGCTCTGATAGTATGCGTAAGCGCCCCGATTGAAATCAAATCAACGCCCGTATTCGCAACGGACAGCAGATCCTTATCGCCCATATTGCCTGACGCTTCTACAAGCGCTCGACCATTGACAATACCTACCGCTTTGCGCATATCCTCAAGACTCATATTATCAAGCATAATTATATCGGCGCGATTTTGTAAAGCTTCTTCAAGCATCGCAAAATCTTCCACTTCCACTTCGATTTTTAGTGTGTGCGGCGCATATGCCCTCGCCTTATTGATCGCTTCGCTTATTCCGCCTGCCGCCTTGATATGGTTATCCTTAATCAATATCCCGTCCGATAGGTTATAGCGGTGATTACTGCCGCCGCCAGTCTTTACTGCGTATTTCTCAAGTACTCTTAATCCCGGAGTAGTCTTTCTGGTATCGCAGATTTTTGCTTTCGTTTCGCTTACCGCTTCAACGCATGCCCGCGTTTTGCTTGCGATACCCGACATTAGCTGCAAAAAATTAAGCGCAACACGCTCGCCTGTGAGTATTGATGTTGCGCTACCCGATATTGCCGCAATAATATCGCCTTTTTTTATTGCGTCGCCATCTTTGTAAAACGCCTTTAATTCGATATTCTTATCAAGCATACCGAATACGCGGCTTACAACATCTAAACCGCAAAGTATTCCGCACTCTTTGGCGATAAATCTGCCGTTATAAACAGTATTGCAGTCAATCGTTGATAGCGTTGTTATATCGCCTGTGCCAATATCCTCTTTCAGTGCGGTTTTGATTATATTATCAAGCATAAGTGTATTCATAAGCACCTCTTTTATTAGTCTTCTCTGTAATGTGCGCCCACGCTTTCGAGTCTTTGTAGCGCATCGGTCAATATTTTATTGGCAACGGTAGCCATATTCAAAGTCTCGAACTCTTTATAACTGTTAAGCGTCGTTCCCTTAAGCTCTTCAAGATAACCTGAGATTTCCGCTTTTGCGTCAGTCATATGCTTTTCCTTTCTCACTATACCGCCCTTTTTAGTCATAAGGTCTCTTATTCTTGAACGGTATGTTTGGCAATCCAGTTGTTTTGCCGCTTTCTCAGGTAAATCTAGTGCAATAGCTGTTGGTTTAATATGCTTTTTGCTATTAATGTGATTAGCGCAGCGCTTAGAAAATACCAAGCACTCAAGCAATGAATTACTTGCGAGACGATTGGCGCCGTGCACGCCGGTACATGAAGATTCTCCGCAAGCGTACAGATTCTCGATATTGGTTAGCCCGTTAGTATCCGTTTTAATTCCCCCCATAAAATAATGCTGTACGGGGAATACCGGTATCCAGTTGACCGCAATATCTATATCCCTTTTCAAACAATTCTCATATATTTGAGGGAATCTTTCCTTAAGCACATTACGTGGCTTAAAGGTAATATCAAGATATACGCAGGGCAAATCGTTCTCTGTCATCTCCTTGACTATTGACCGCGACACAATATCACGCGGCGCAAGCTCCGCCATCTCGTGCGCTTTCTGCATAAACCTTTCGCCCTTTCTGTTACGGAGTACCGCTCCGCTGCCGCGCATCGCTTCGCTAATCAGGAAGAATCGCATATTGTCGTTAGGATATATAAGCGCTGTTGGATGGAATTGAACGAATTCCATATCTTTGACGACCGCGCCTGCCCGCATTGCCGCCGCAATGCCGTCACCAGTCGAGCAAACAGAATTGGTGCTGTTGCGGAATACTCTGCCGATACCGCCCGAAGCGATTATGACATGTGCCGCTTCGATTATATAATTGCGGTTTTCTCCCTTGACTACAACGCCGACTGCGGCGCCGTTCTCGGTCAAAATGTCTAGCATATGCATATTCTCGATTATTTTAACATTATGTTTATTACGGCAATTAGCTATTAGCGTTTTTGTAAGATGATAGCCCGTTGCGTCTCCGCCGCAATGCACTATACGGTCGCAGCTATGCGCAGCTTCCTTAGTGATAGAAAGGTTATTATTCTCATCACGGTCAAAAGGCACGCCCAGCCTCACAAGGTTCTCTATATTATCAGGACCTTCCTTAACAAGTACCGTAACCGCCTCAATATCGCACATCCCGGCACCTGCTCTTAACGTGTCGTTGATATGAGATTCCCAGGTATCTGTCGCAAGCCTGATTGAAGCAATACCACCCTGCGCGTATATCGAATTGGATTCTTCCAGCCCTAACTTGCTAAGTATAATAACGTTAAGCTTGCTGTCCATATTAAGCGCTGCATAAAGGCCGGCAACGCCTGCGCCGATAATTACTACATCTGTCTTTATGGTCTCTGTTATCTCAAAACCCTTATAAATTGCGTATTCTCTCATTTTATTTCCATCATCCTCTTTACAGGCAGGGAGGCTTTTTCGATTATTTCTCTGTCAAATTCTATTTTGTATTTTTCGTCCTTCAAACTGTCATATAACTTTTGAAGCGTAATCTTTTTCATATTACCGCATCGCATATTTTTGTGCGCAAGGTGGAATATTTTATCGGGATTGTTCTGTCTTAGCTTATAAAATATACCCTCTTCAGTCCCGATTATAAATTCTTTAGTATTACTGTTCTTGATATATTCGATAATTTTGGAGGTACTGCCGCAGAATGCCGCTATATTAACAACTGAGCTCAAACATTCGGGATGCACAACGAATTCGGCATTAGGATACTTCGCTTTAGTCTCCAAAACTCGCGCCGCAGTAAGATTGTTATGCACACAGCAATGCCCGTCCCAAAGTATGATTTTTTTATCGGTGAATCTTGCAACATAAGAGCCGAGATTCTTATCCGGCAAAAATATGATTTCGTCGCTCTCAACCGAATTAACCACCTTAACAGCGTTAGACGAGGTACAGCAGATATCACTTACAGTCTTAACCGCAACGGTTGAATTAATGTAAGTTACTACCGTTGCATTAGGGTATTTTGCCTTTAATTTGAGCACTTCCTCTGGAGTCGCCATATTAGCCATCGGACAAGTTGCCGCAAGTTCAGGGAGCAACACGGTTTTTTGCGGACTAAGAAGCTTGGCGCTGCCCGCCATAAAATCCACACCGCAAAATACGATTACTTTCGCATCGCTATCTCTTGCAACTCTACTCATCTCCAGGCTGTCTCCTACAAAATCGGCAATAGCCTGAATCTCATCGGGCTGGTAGTAGTGAGCAATAATAATTGCCTGTTTTTCCTCTTTTAAGCGATTGATGCTATCAACAATATTCATATTTCCTCTTCAAGTAACTAAGCTTATAATACCAAATCAAAGTATTAATGTAAATAGTATACGCATATTACGATTTTAAAGTGTTTGAAGTACATAGAATTTCAGATACAGCGTTTCCTCACTGCCTATACGCGACGGATGATCCGGCGACTGCGTACGGCGCTCTAAGCATCTCAACTTAACACGGCTGTCTCGCGCGGCGGATTCAAGCATCGTCTCAAATAGCGGCATTGTAACGTAATGCGAGCAAGAACAAGTGGCTAATATTCCGCCCTCGTTAAGGAGCTTCAAAGCGAGAATATTAATATCCTTATAACCTCTTACCGCGTCTTTAGCCTCTGCCGCGCTCTTGCAAAAAGCAGGGGGGTCAAGAATAATCAAGTCAAAGGTTCTACCTTCCCTTTTATATTCTCTCAGCTTGTCAAAGACATCGCAGCTTACGGTATCAACATTTACTCCGTTAAGATTAGCATTGATGGTAAGATTATCTAGCGCTGCCTGCGATATATCAAGGGCGGTAACTGACTTTGCGCCTGCATGGGCGCAATTAAGCGAAAAACCGCCGCTGTTACAAAAACAATCAAGCACATCTTTATCCTTTGCGTATCTACGCAGAGCGTATCTATTTTCTTTTTGGTCAAGAAAATAGCCTGTTTTTTGCCCGTTCTCAACGTCTACTTGCATTCTTATACCGTTTTCTACAATCTCAACGCGGGGGTCAAAGTCGCCGTACAAAATACCCTTAACGAGCTTTAGTCCTTCCTTTTCCCTGACGCTTACATCGCTGCGCTCGTATATGCCGCGCGGCGCAAAAATCTTGACAAGGCATTTGACTATTATGTCTTTCTGCAATTCCATCGCAAGCGACAAAAATTGTACCGAAAGTATATCGGCATATTTATCCACAATCAGCGCAGGCAAATTGTCGGCTTCGGCAAATACCGCTCTGTAGCAATCAGAATATCCAATTGACAGTCTTAAATCGTTCGCGCGGCGAATCCTTGCCTCAAAAAATGCTTCGTCAAGCGCTTCATCGCTCTTAATGCTTAATATCCGCACAAGGATTTTTGACGCGTGGTTTATAAAACCCTTGCCCAAAAATTGCCCCTTAGCCGAATATACATGCGCTTCGTCGCCGTTCTTGCCTTGACCCTCTATTGCCGCGACTTCATTGGCGTATACCCAACTGTGTCCGTCTAGAATCCGCTGTTCTTCATTCTTTTTCAAAATTATTTTG
>SACC01000637.1 GCA_009928745.1 Clostridia bacterium | reverse complement strand
GTACAAAGTTCGAACGTCTCGGCGTTTTCAGTTATTCAAGAGAAGAAGACACTCCCGCTTATGGTTTTCCTGACCAGATACCGGAAAAGGTTAAGAAAAAACGCCTTGATGCGGTAATGCGCAAGCAGAAGCTGATACATGAAAAGCATAACGCCGAAATGGTGGGCAAGACTGTTAAAGTTATATGCGAAGGTTACGATAAGGTTGCCGAAAAGTTTTACGGCAGAAGCGAAGGCGATTGTCCGGATATAGACGGGAAAGTATATTTTGATTCACCGGTAAATATCCTTGAAGGGACATTTGTAAACGTCAGTATTAACGATATAATGGATTATGATTTGTTGGGTACGGCTATTATTAAAGGAGAAAATGCAAATGAAGCTTAATCTTCCGAACAAACTCACCCTTATAAGAGCGGTTCTTGTACCGTTCTTCATAATTTTCATGATTTATCCCATCTTTGGAACTGATCATATCACCTGGTCAAGAATTTTTGCCGCAGCAATATTCATCCTCGCTTCGCTGACAGACTTTTTCGACGGAAAAATTGCCCGTATGAGAGGGCTTGTAACTTCATTCGGTAAATTTATGGACCCCCTCGCCGACAAGTTTATGATATTCGCGGCGTTGATAGCAGTGCTTTTTTCGGCTTTTATTTTCCCTACAGGGAACATATTATCCCACGGATTGCTCAGCAATGTATTTTTCTGGATGTCGATTATTATTATTTTCCGTGAACTGACGGTCACCTCGCTGAGACTGGTAGTATCAGGCGATGCAAATATAGTGATTCCGGCAAATATCTGGGGAAAAATGAAAACGGTATCACAGATTATCTGTATTATTGTTGTTATACTCGAGCCAATAGTTTCACAGCTGGGCGGCTTTCTGTCGCTTATAAGCATGTTAGTTGCTACGTTTTTCACCGCTTTTTCCGGTTATAAATATATCAAAGAATATTGGAAATATATAGATCCCACTAAATAATAAATAAGAGAAAAGGCAATATGAAGCTTTATAATTC
>SACC01000636.1 GCA_009928745.1 Clostridia bacterium | reverse complement strand
CATATATGCAAAGTACCAGCGCGCAGACAATTACCGCGATTATTATCTCAATGTTCTTTACTTTTTTCAGTCTTTTGTATATGTCGTGTTCCTTAATCCTGTCTAGTATGCCTTTGGTCTTGTCGTGTCTTTTGTCCATTATGCCGCTTGAGAAATTATCCATACTCTAGCTCCTGTTGCTTACTGCCCAATTAAGGTTTTAACCTGCTTATTTCTGCGCTTTAAGGATAACCTAATACTCTTATCCCTTCGCTTTTTACATCCACTAACCTCATAATTATAGTTTTTATCTGTTCTTCCTGCGCTTGGCTAGTGGCATATGGCAGCTCAACCACCACATAATCTACTAAATTTATATTATTCGCCGCGGAAAATATGACTATATTTGCATCATTTATTCCGTTAACCTCCAGTACCTTAACTATTAGGTCCTTAGTATAATTCAGCCTGTCCGTATTAATAGATTGTATGTAAGCGGTATTCTCTTCATAACCACTTACCTCAAAATGTAACAGATTATTTATATCCAGATTGTTTTTTACCAACGAAACTATAGGAGTCAAAAGCATATAAATAAAAAGTATGGCAAAAATACCCTTGATATATTTATTCATTTGACCATTAGGCAATATTATATCAACCAGCACCGACAGTAATATTACACCGACAATACCGAGCACCCAGCTCATACTACCCCCACATTGCATGTGCAAATAATCAGCAAAAGTGTCACAAGGAAAACAAAACCCACCCCAAGCAGCGCGCCGATTAATTGTGTAGTGCAGTCTGCAACCCCGCTCAAAAAATTGGACATTCTTTTGTCCGCTATCGACTCAATGATACCTGCGATTAATTTTAATCCGATAGTTAGCGTCACAAGTTTTATTACCGGCGCGATAATTATTCCTACAGTTACCAATACACCTACAACGCCCAGCGAATTCTTAATCAGCACAATGCTTGCTGTAATTAGATCAAAGCCTTGAGAAAGGTAGCCGCCCAGTATCGGCACATAGCTGCTGAC
>SACC01000635.1 GCA_009928745.1 Clostridia bacterium | reverse complement strand
CAGTTAGTACAATTCCTATTTTAGATCCGGTGATTCCAATCTGCTGGCAGTAAATCGGGATAATTGGAATAGATGCGTAAAATGCTGCCAGCACCAGCAGGTTTGTGATAAAAAGAAGAATAAAATTCCTGTTCCAGATTTTTTCGGTTTGTTCCATATATTCAATACTCCTTAATACGCTTAAAACATATTAATAGTGGCAAATGCCACTTGTCCAAAGTGGCAAAAGACTTGACGCATGTCAACAATTAGTTGCAAATGCCACCATATTGAATTGGAATAATCTCATAATATAAAGGAGAATTAAAGTATGCCTGACATTATAGATAGTCCATTTAAATCCATTTCGATTTTGTACAGAAAATCACACATCTGGCTCAACGACGGCTGTACACAATATGCACTTACAGCAGCACAGGCTGTTGTAATCCTAATTGTTTGCGATTTCGATGGGCTGACACAGGATGTTATTACAAAGCGTCTGAGCCTTGATAAAAGTGTAATTGCAAAGACCGTTGCAAAGGCCGTTGCTTTAGCGCACATAAAAGGCGACGTTCCGAATATTTCTGTAAGCGTTCCGAAAAGAGACGAGGAGGGCTTTGCGGCGCTTGTCTGCTTCTTTGAAATGAGCTGCGCGCTGTCCGCTTATGTTTCCGGCGTAAATCCCTTTAATCAGCCTGGCGTCGAGGCTTATAAGAGCAATATGTTCAAGCTCCTGGGACGGGAGTAAGTTAAATATTTAAAGGAGCCGAACCGCATAAGGTCCGACTCCCTTTTATATTTATAAACTGACTGTAAACTCTCAAAAACAAGCATTGAAGTTCTGTATTGGTTATGATAGTATATTATAAAAGTAATGCCACGCTTTTCGGAATAAAATAAAGGAGTGTGTTCGTATGATATACAATATTATTCAATCAGTGACAGAAAAATTATCCTCTTTGCCTTATATAGAAGGCATCGTATTAGGGGGATCCCGTGCAAGAGGTACCCATACAGAGGATTCTGATATAGATATCGGAAT
>SACC01000107.1 GCA_009928745.1 Clostridia bacterium | reverse complement strand
ATATGGTAGGCGGCGTAGCGGCGTTTGTCGGTGCATTAATATTAGGACCGCGTATAGGTAAATTCACCAAAGACGGCAAGCCTAAGGCTATCCCCGGTCACAGCTTAACGCTCGGCGCGCTCGGCGTATTCATACTATGGTTCGCTTGGTTCGGCTTCAACGCAGGCTCTACAATATCAATGAGCGGCGATTCAATACTTGCCGCGGCTAACATATTCGTAACGACTAATATCGGCGCGGCAGTCGCTGCAACCACCGTTATGTGCATTACTTGGATCAAATACAAAAAGCCCGACGTTTCAATGACATTGAACGGCGCGCTGGCAGGACTTGTCGCAATAACAGCGGGCTGCGATGCAGTATCACCGCTAGGCGCTGCGGCAATAGGTCTTATTGCAGGCTTCATAGTTGTATTCGGCATAGAGTTCATTGAAAAGAAATTGAAGATAGACGATCCAGTTGGCGCAATCGGCGTACACGGCTTATGCGGAGCGGCAGGTACAATAATGACCGGACTATTCGCAGTGGACGGCGGCTTATTCTACGGCGGCGGCTTTAGAATGCTCGGCGTACAGTCTCTTGGAGTCGTATCAGTCGCGGCATGGGTCGCAGTAACTATGACCGTTGTATTCCTTGTAATCAAATATACAATCGGACTGAGAGTATCTGCAAAAGAGGAAATATCCGGTCTTGACAAGGAAGAACACGGACTGGTAAGCTGTTACGCAGACTTCGTTCCAATGCCTATAGGCGTGGACTTCCGTCCTTCAATGGATGCTGTGGAAAGCGCAAGCTCAGGAGACGAATTTGCGTCCTTTGGTTCGGAGACTGTATCTCCCGACATCGCTATTCCTACAACATACGCTCCGGCAAGCGCAATAAACGCGAAGATGTCAAAGGTTGTGGTAATTACCAATCAGTCAAAATTCGAGCTTCTAAAAGGAGAGCTGGACAAAATCGGTATAACCGGTATGACTGTATCGCAGGTAATGGGATGCGGCTATCAAAAGGGCTCAACCGAGTTCTACCGCGGCGTACCGCTAGAAACCACGCTGCTACCTAAAGTCAAGGTGGAGATTGTTGTCTGCAAGGTACCAGTAAAACTACTTGTCGACACTATCAAAAGGGCGCTTTATACCGGCAATATCGGCGACGGCAAGATATTCGTCTACAATGTGGAAAATGTAATCAAGGTACGCACTGGCGAAGAAGGCTACGACGCGCTCCAGGACGTAGAGTAAGGCAAATATTATTATTACAAAAACATTTATATACAATATACCCCAGTCAAGCTGGCGTATATTTCCTTTTGGCGGGCTCTTAATGAATTTTTTACATTATGAGCGCAATATTTATGTCTTACTTTTGAACTCCTGATTTAATCGGCGAGAAAAACCCATTTTGCATAAAAACGGATAAGTTCACTACCCATTACAATATTATCAAAATCCGCACTTTCCGTACACGCTGAATCCAAGTACCATCCGTCGAATTCAAAATGATATCCCTCGAAGACTGTCGGATAATTATCTGCAGCCTTGTCGGAAATTTCTCTTACGGGATCCGTTATAGGTTTGGTTATCGCTTCGCCCTCGTATAGATAATCTATCCAATAATTTCCCAGATTAGGCGCACGCAGATTGTCGTTAAGAGTACTTAGCAAAGAATTCGTTCTATTCTCTATTTTACCTTGGCATTCTTCAAGATACTCTTCATAAGTCCGTGTGTCATATTCAGGTAATTTGTTTAGCACGTCTTCCCAAAAGTCCTGTATGTCTGAATATTGCAAGAGCATATCTATTTGTTCTATATAACTCTCATCCGTTATCTGATTAACTTCCTCTTCTGTCGCTCCCAGTGATACAAGAAGATATTTAGCGATTAATATTTTTTTATCTTCCAATGCATATGTATCCCACTCATACATCAAGTCTACATAGTGATTAACCAGAGCTTTTTGTTCCAAAAATGCTTCTTCCGATTTAATAAAAATTTCTTCCTGCGCTCTAATTACCGCAAGATTATAAAGAATATTATTGGTTTCTTCAGGCAGCTTATAGTTCAAATCGAAGATAACGTTCGCTCTTATTGGGTTAAGACAAAATACAGCTTTATATTTGCGAAAATTAAGAAAAGTCCACTCTTTATAATTGTTAGATATAGGTATTACAAACTTATTTTCAAGATTGCTTATGTGGTGTCCGTATATTCTTGCGTTAGCATTTTGTACCACAATTCGTTCGATAGACGTTATCGGGACAAATCTGTTCCAATATACGTATACTATGTATTCAGGAACTATTATTCTTTTTACTTTCGGCTTACCCAAGCTGGATTCTTTATGCACAAAATGATTATCTTCACCATTTACGATTGCCTCGTCCCTTCCTAACGATTTCACCATATATCCGTCAATATGTGAGGGAATAGTCAATTCCGTCTGTTCCCTTCCGCTCTTTGAGAGTCCGATAATACATGCTTTTTCATTTTCAAGACAATAGTAATAGTCCCCGCTTTCTATCGGGTCTAAAGCCTTTTTCTTGCAGGCAGTAAGACATATGGAGATTGCCAATAGAACAAGTAATAGACATATAAGCATTATTTTTTTCATAACATCTCCCCCCATATAATACCATATAATGTTACCTCATTATATCATATTTTGACTATTTAATCAAGGTTAATTCCCGCGCGAAATCATCGAGGCGGCGGCGACTTTTTCATTCAATAATAATTTCTCGAAAAAATGCTTATACAATAAAAAATTGCGTGCTCACTTTTAATGTAAATTGTTATATTTTCTATCACCCTAGAAAAATAGTTTTGCAAATTTTGGTTATACCTATTCGTACTTTAACGCTATTAACTTTTTAGCGTCTGCTAGAGTTTTATTATCAGTTATTGCAAGTATTATCCATTTTGTTCCGCTGAATGGTTTAGCCTCATCTATTATACGTTGCGTTTGGTCTTCAAACTCTTGTTTTACTATACAAAACTTGTCAAGATCCTTAAAGGTAAGCGTAACAAGTACGGCAAAATATTCTTCATAAGGATAAATTGTACACAAGGCTTTACCATGTTTTTTGTATTTGAGATTCCAGCCGGGAATTGCGGTACATTTACTGTAGTCTATCTGTTCTTTGGGCTGATATTTAGTTTCAATATATCCGCAAAAATCCGTTAATAAATCATAATTGCCTTTCACATATCTTTGCAACTCATCTTTAGTCGGCGCATTACTAATATCATACTTGGTTATCATAATATTCTCCGTTAATATATAATTAAAATTTATTTAAAATTAAAAGCCTTTAGTTACAAAAAGATAAATCAATATGGCAGCTGCCGCTATTAGCAATACAATCCACAACGTTATTTTGATTTTGTGCCGGGTCGCTGGATTACTCTCACGATATCCGACTGGAATTAGTTCGCCCTCACAATACGGACAAACCGTCATATGGTCGAGCGCTTTTTTGCCGCAATGCGGACATAATATGATATGCTTTTCAAGATTTGTCAGCTTCTTCTTTTCCATTATCTCAACCACACATAGACCATAAAATAAATAAGCGCGGCAAAAGCGGCAATGAATACCAGCGCGACAGGTATAAGCGCGGCGTAAAGACGGAGTAATAGCCTTAAGGTGTCCTTTCCGCTCATTTTTTCGGGAGGGAGAGAGGGCATTTCCTCTTTTATTTTGGGCGCATGCCTGTTGTACCACGGCATTCCGTCCACATTCATCGGAGCTATTACTCTTCCGTCGTCATCATTATATATCTTTTTTTCTTTCTTTTTCATGTCAAATTCTTGGTCCCTTTCCTCTCATTGCGTGACCTCTTACTTTAGCTTCCTTCGCTTTTTGAATAGCCTTCTCCTCGTCAATTACAATGCTTGGCTTTTCCGTGACTTCGCTGTTTATTATGCCGGATTTTACCAGCTCTTCGTTGCGCTCCATTGCTTCAGCATCGAATAAGTGGCATACTACATAATGATTTTCTTCCACTTCAATTGTATTGGGAACACAAGTTTTGCATATCTCCATGCATTTTCTACAACGCGTATGGAATTTGCAACCGCCGGGCGGGTTAGCGGGAGATGGTATGCTACCCTCCAGTATTATCCGCTTCATCTTATAATTCGGATCGGGCACGGGTATTGCGGAGAACAAAGCTTCCGTATACGGATGCTTAGGATTCTCAAATATTTTCTTAGTATCTGCATATTCAACAAGATTACCGAGATACATTACGCCGACAGTATCAGATATATGCTCTACAACAGATAAATCGTGGGAAATGAAAAGGTAAGTTAGTCCGAATTTTTTCTGCAAATCTTTTAAAAGATTGATTATTTGCGCCTGTATTGACACATCCAGCGCTGACACCGGCTCATCGCAAATAATGAATTTTGGATTGAGCGCAAGCGCTCTTGCTATGCAAATACGCTGACGTTGACCGCCCGAAAACTCATGAGGATATCTATCCTTATGATATTCTTGCAAGCCGCAATCGTTCATAATTTTGGTTATATAACCGTCAAATTGCTCCTTAGATACTATCTTATGCTCGCGCACCGCCTCGCCTATAATCTCACCGACGGGGAGTCTTGGAGATAAGCTCGAATAAGGGTCTTGGAATACTATCTGCAACTCAGGACGCTTTGCGCGCAATCTCTTTTTGCTCAGCCTGTTAATGTCTTCTCCATCGAACAACACTTCTCCGCCCGTACGTTCGTATAATCGCAGTATGGTTCTGCCCACGGTAGTCTTGCCGCAGCCCGACTCGCCTACTAGCCCCATTGTCTTGCCTTTTTCGATATTAAAGGTAATACCGTCTACCGCCTTAACATAACCTACTGTGCGTTTAAAAAATCCCGATTTTATTGGGAAATACATCTTCAGCTTGTTAACCTCCAGAACATTTTCACTCTTGTGAATTAATGGCACATATACGTCGTTAATTAAATCCTTATGCGTCTGGATAGCATTCTTGATGAATTTTATCGGATTTTTTACAAATAGCAGACATTGCTTGCTGATATTGACTAGCGCTTTGCCTTTTCTGGCGAAGTATTTTTTCATCGATTTTCTGTAAGAAATGAAGGAGTTCTTTATCCTTAGCGATGCTTTGTTCATTGCGCTACCTCCTTCTTAGTTTCTTCAAAAAGATAGCAGGCAACATAATGCGTTTCGGATAATTTTATCATCGGAGGATATACTCCGTAACAAGCCGGAATACTTTTTTCGCATCTGTCCTTAAAATAACAGTAATTAGGCATATTAATCGGATTAGGCACGCTGCCTGGAATATTGTATAGTCTTTCGATTTTTCGCCCTACAATAGGCTTGGACATCATCAGTCCAATAGTATACGGATGCGCGGGACTTCCAAAAATCTCTTGTACAGTGCCCTTTTCCACAATCCTTCCCGCATACA
>SACC01000634.1 GCA_009928745.1 Clostridia bacterium | reverse complement strand
ATCGTTTTGGAAAATGTGTTCATATATATAACCCTATCCTGTGTGTCTATACTTTCCATGGTGGGCAGCGGTTTTCCCGTGAAGCGGAATTCGCTGTCATAATCGTCCTCGATGATATACCTTTCAGGCGCGGAATAAGCCCAGCCGAGTATTTCTCTTCTTCTTCCGGCAGGCATGATTATCCCTGTCGGGAAATGATGGGAAGGCGATATATGGACTATATCGGCATCGCTTTTTATAAGTTCTCTTGATGAAAGCCCGAATCCGTCAAGCGAAATATATCTGCATCCCACGCCTTCGCTTTTATATACCGCGGTAATCTTACCGTAGCCGGGGTCTTCCACAGCGTATATTTTATCTTTGCCTAAAAGCTTTACCAGAAGCCCGTAAAGGTATTCCGTCCCGGCGCCGATAATTATTCGATCAGGTGAAATCTCCATACCTCTGAAACGGTAAAGCAGTCCCGCTATCGCTTCCCTAAGCTTCGGCACCCCGGCGTTGGGCAGCTTTTTCAGCGTTTCGCCGCCGTATTCGCCGAGCACCTTTCTTATAACACCCGACCATACCGAAAACGGAAATTTTTCGGTATTTATGTTATTGTCGCGGAAATCGATAAAATATTTATCGCTCTTACTGCTTTCTTTACGGGGAATAACTGCGGTAATTTTATTCGGTATAGCCGTAAACGGCATTTCGAGCGAGTGGGCAAAGTAACCGCTCTTTGTTTTTGAATAGATATAACCTTCCGACACAAGCTGCATATACGCGTTCTGTACGGTCATCACGCTGATTTTCAAATGCTCCGCGAGACTTCGCTTGGACGGCAGCTTTTCGTTAGGCTTGATAACCCCTTTTTCGATATCCGATTTTATACATTTATACAGGTAGAAGTATATCGGGGTATCCCCCCGCTTTTCCATATCATAGGTAAGCATTGTGATCCTTCCAATCTGGTATTATTAAATTATATTAAAATGGGTATTTCGATAATATCATATTTGCATTATAATGTATCGGTAATAATA
>SACC01000633.1 GCA_009928745.1 Clostridia bacterium | reverse complement strand
TGACAAGCAGTATGCCGATGATCCCTATTACAGTATCAATAGCCGTATAAATACCTATATTGCTTATAATATAGTCATATCTCAAAGGAATATACAACATGACGCAGAGGGTCAGTCCGACAAGCAGCCAGTCATACCACGGTATAAAATTCCGAGACTGGCTTTTATAAGCCGGATATAATATATAAACAAAAATAAGGACAAAAGTCAGATGAAAAATACGCAGAAGCTGAGATGGTATCGTAAAAATTGTGGTATAAAGCTGGAACACGGAAAAACATGCAAGGGCAATACCGATGACAGTCATGACTCTGACAGGCAGTTTATCCCTGTATGAGGATTCTTTATCATATTTACGCAATACCGCTTCAGCTTCGATCTGAGCTGTTATTTCATCGGTCTCTGCTGATTGAATCATATCCGGATTCATGCCGGGTTTGTTTTCTTTTTTTCTTAATTTATGCATGGGAACTCCCTGAATATTAAACTGGATAAAAATAAAAGCTCGAAAGACATGAAAAGCCGCAGAAAACCGTTTACTTCAGAAAATTGCCCTTAACAGCCTCAGTGAATAAACGAAGCAGACTCACATATCCCGGCTTGATTTTTATTAATTCTTTTTCTCCCGTTATGTCCTTTAAAACATACTGTGCATCTTCCGTTATGATACGGTGATCGGCATAAGTGCCCGTAAGCAGATTTATCTCTTTATAGACCGTATCTATTCCTTCAAGCAACAGTCCGTTCTCCGTTTTTTTCAGTGAGGTTCCCACACTTCTGCCGTTGACCATGTCGTCGGCGACGGGTATGCCTGCTCCGAAAGTCTGATAAAGCGATGAACGTACAATGAGGTCACTCCCCGACCTTTCAATCGTATCATCCACCTCGGACCGGTTTACCGAATGGTTATAACGTATTACAAAACGTTCGCTTTCAGGTAATCGGATAAATAATACGGCGGCGCCGTTATGTAGAATCAATAATCGCGGCGTCACCGGTACCATCAATATGAAGACGATTCCGAGA
>SACC01000106.1 GCA_009928745.1 Clostridia bacterium | reverse complement strand
CGCTCAGTCTCTGCAGGAGCTCAATCTGCCGGAAGCGCAGCTGACAAAGCTCGCGGACCAGATCGCGGCTTTTGTCTCAACTGCTCAGCTGGACGCTGTACGCCAGGGCATCCAGTCCGCGGTGGATATGATGAACGACGAAAGCTATCTGCCGGAATAAATTCAATATGGAACTGTAATTCTGATTGACAAAGGGCTTTCGCATTTTACCTGCGGAAGCCCTTTGTCATTTATATCCAGTCATTGTTCGTTTTGTTTATGCTGTTCTACAACCGTTTTTGCCCAGGAGCGAAACTTTTCCGCTTTTCTCTTGCTCCCTCGAAGATAATTGATATGGTATGTGACCTTCAGCTCCGGATCAGATAACGGAACCAATACTCTGTTTGGACCGTCGTTCCGCAAACCGGCTTCAATTGCGATAACCGAAGAGGTAGAGAGCATATCGGTCGTTTGAATGAGCTGCTGCGTGATGATCCAGTCGCTTTTGATCATTTTAATCTTCGGATTCTTCGTTCTGATAATATTTTCCAGCTGCTGCACCAGATAGCCCCCGAAATCAGGAACGAGAAACGACTGCTCGTCTATATCTCTGATGGAAATCGACTCAAGTTCCGCATACCGACTGTTCTCAGGAACAGATAGAAAAACACGGTCTTTCAAAAACGGGATAGAAATGACATTTTCATCCTTTATCTTCCCCGGCGATATCAGGATATCACAGAAATTTATTCGTTGAAGTGCGCTGAGAGAAAAGGAGAAAGGAATATTTATTCCTGTACCTTCGTTCCTGCGCATGAAGGTATCTTTTTTTACCGTTTTGAGGTAGATTATCCGTCAGGAGATTTTCATTATATCGGAAGAGGTGAATTAGGCAACGCGGTGTTCGGGGAGTTTTTGCCCGAATGGCAGCTGACAGTATTCTCGAAGAATTATGTAACGCCTGCGCGCTCGGGAGCCGATATTATATATCATATTTTTGTAGATCGATTTTGTAAAGAGGGCGAGATGTTAACGCCGCGTTTCGGCGTTAGTAAAAAGTGGAAGGAAGAGGTTACTATTATTGATCCGGACGGGGCGTACCGCGCCAACGATTATTACGGTGGTAATCTGAAGGGCATAATCAGCAAATTGGATTACCTTGAGTCTTTAGGCGTAACTATTATATACCTATCTCCGATATTCATGGCTAATTCCAATCATCGTTATGATACCGCTGATTATATGTCAATAGAGCCTATGATAGGCAGCGAAGAGGATCTGAAAGAACTGATTGCTAAGGCTAAGGCGCTGGGTATCGGCATTATGCTTGACGGCGTGTTCAATCATTCGGGTTCGGACAGTATATATTTTAACAAGCACGGGCATTTTGATTCGGTGGGCGCATATCAAAGCAAAGATTCGCCTTATTATAACTGGTATCATTTTATAGATTATCCAGAGGTGTATGAAAGCTGGTGGGGAATTACCGTAGTGCCTACATTGAACAAAACCAGCAAATCATTAAGAAAATTTTTGTTCGGCAAGGGCGGAGTCGTAGAAAAATGGACTTCTTTCGGCGTAAGCTGGAGACTTGATGTGGTTGATGAACTGCCGATTGATTTTGTGGACGAAATGAGGACTGCAATTAAAATGACCAATCCCGATTCCATTGTCCTTGGAGAGGTATGGGAGGATGCGTCGCATAAATACAGTTACGATATATTGAGACCGTACTTTACCAAAGGACAGCTTGACGGAGTTATGAATTATCCTTTTAAGGACGCAATAATCAGTTTTTCACTCAAAGCAGATACTTTTGCTTTCATACGCGATGTTATGAACATTGTTGAGAATTATCCCGAACAGTCGCTTGCCTCATGTATGACGATGTTAGGCTCACACGATACCGAAAGAATACTTAATGTGCTTGCAGAAACAGGCGGCGAGCATTGGCGTAAGGACAAGCAACTGAGATACCGTCTGGGCGAAGAGAATATGCTAATTGCGGTAAAACGGTTAAAAATCGCTGCCGCGCTTGAATATACACTGCCAGGAATACCATCAATATATTATGGTGACGAGGTAGGTATGCAGGGCTTTAAGGACCCGATTAACAGGAGAACTTTTCCTTGGGGCGAGGAGAACGCAGAAATACTGGGATACTATAAAAAGCTCGGCAATATCCGCAAAAATAATCCAAAAGCCCTAAGCGGACGGATATCCTTTGCCAATTCGGATTTGCTTATTATGAAAAGAGGCAGCGGAGACGACGCCTTGATTATTGTCGCCAATCCAACTAACTGTTGCGCGGCTTTTCCCAACAAAACTCGAATGAAGGAATTAATTACCGATATTATTTTTGAAGAGGAAGAGATAATTATCGGCGCTTATGGTATAATGATTTTGCAAATTACTGAGAAATGACCTCTATTTGCTATTGCGTACCTATAGCTCAGCTGGATAGAGCATCAGACTCCGACTCTGAAGGCCGACAGTTCAAATCTGTCTAGGTACACCAAATATTAACCATACAATTATTACGAAGATAATTGTAGAAAAAGGATTGAATATGGTATTCGGGATTACAGCAATTAACGTGCTTATAATGATGGCTTATGCCGTGCCGGGTTACATACTTGTAAAAGCAAAATTGGTTAAAACCGAGGCTATTTCGGCATTCTCCATATTGCTTTTGTATGTTTCACAGCCGTTTTTAACAATATATTCTTTCCAAAAAGCTTCATTTAGTATGGCAATGCTTGGCAATATGGGTATTGTGCTAGGTCTGTCCACGCTAATTCAGGCTGGTTTTCTTTTAATAATGTATTTAATTTACCGCAAGCATTACGATAATCCGGGCTATAGAGTTTCTACTGTCGCGATTGCCTTCGGTAATGTAGGCTTCTTGGGCGTGCCGTTACTTGAGGCAATGATACCGCAGTATCCCGAGGCGGTAGCTTATTCGGCAGTATTTATTATTTCAATGAACTTCTTGGCATGGACTTTGGGTTCTGCTTTCCTAACTGGGGATAAAAAGCATATGAAACCTAAGAACTTTTTGCTTAATCCGCTTATGCTGGGTCTTATTGTGGCATTGCCGCTGTTCTTTACTGGTACAAAGCTAACGGGCACTGTGATGAACAGTGTGGAAATACTCGGCAAAATGACCGCACCGCTTTGTATGCTTATACTTGGTATGCGCTTTGCAACAGTAAAACCAAAAGAATTGTTCTCAGATGGCAGAATATACATAACATCATCTATGAAGTTGATTATTTATCCTCTTGCGGTATTTTTATTGGTGTTTGCTTTGCCGGTTGAGACAAGTATTAAGCTCACGCTCTTTATTCTAAGCTGCTGTCCGACGGCATCAATGGTGCAAAATCTTGCAGAAATTCATGGCGTTGGCGGTCAAAAAGAAGCCGCCAATTCGGTGTTGCTGAGTACGATATTTTCAATGGTTACAATACCCTTATTGTCTTTAATGTTGGTATTATTATAAAACAACTTTTTTGGCAATATTTGATTAGACATAATTTAATAAATAACAAAATTGATTTACTTTTTAAAGATAGTACTGGTAAGTTATAAGCAATGTCTGAAGGTAAACGAGGAGTAATATGAACAAGACCGCATTTGTTACAGGCGCATCAAAAGGAATTGGCAAAGCTATCGCTTTTGAACTTGCGCGCAACGGTATGAATGTAATTGTCGGATGCAAAACATCAATTACCGAGGCGGAGGAAGTAGCCTCGCAGCTTGCGCGCTATAATGTCCGCTCCATTGCCGTTAAAGGCGATATAGGCGACTATGTGTCTGTCAAAAATATGTTTGATTATATATACAGCGTATTTCCGCAAGTTGACGTTATGGTGAATAACGCAGGTATTTCATTAGTAAAACCTATAATGGATACAACCTATGACGAATGGATAGAGTTAGTTAATGTTAACCTTACTTCCATATATAATACGACAAAGTTTGTGTTGCCGAAAATGTGCGAAAACGGTTTTGGCAGGATTATCAATATATCTTCAATATGGGGCGAAATCGGCGCATCTTGCGAGGTGGCGTATTCAGCTTGTAAGGCGGGGGTTATAGGCTTTACAAAAGCCCTTGCAAAAGAAGTACCGCCGCGCGTTACCGTGAACTGTATTGCTCCGGGCATAATCTATACTGAGATGAATGCAACTTTGAGCGAAGCGGAAGTAGTAGAATTTCTTAAGGGCGTGCCGGCTTCCCGAATGGGAAAAGCCGAAGAGATTGCCTCTCTTGTCAGCTATCTGGCATCTGAGAATAGCGGCTATACCAGCGGGCAGATAATAGGTGTCAACGGCGGTATGTGTTAATCAAAAAAGTATAATTTATCAAATACTGTACTAGGATTGATTAATACAAATTTAATGAATTCAAAGCATTGGTTTAATATAAACACACACAAAAGGTGTTTTTTTGGGTTAAATTGGAAGATAAGCGGTTTGAATAATAAATTTCAATTAAATTATTAAGCTAAGATTAAGAAAATTTAATAATGCAAAAATGAGCATCCGAAAGGCGGTTTTTTGCACTTTTTGAAATCCGCAAAGATTACAAAATTGATATTATATATTGATTTTATTACCTTAATACTGTATTATAGAATATAATAGTATATGCGTACAAGAGTGCGCTGTGCTATGAAAGAAAATTAGGAGGCGTTGTTTATGGCTAAGAGTACAGCTATTAAAATTGTAAGCGGAATCGCAGTTATCGCTGTGGTTGTCGTTGTCGCTCTAGCAATTGCCGGCGTTTTCACTCCCAACTTCGACAATGGTGTGCCTTTCGTGGCGCAGGCTGAAGAAGTAAGTCAACTACAGGTTGTCCGTGGACTATCCACAGACGCTGTATTTAACATTAAGGCGAGTGAAGCAATCGGCGATATCAACTCATATGTGACCATCAAAGGTAACAAACAAAATGTTGAGTTGAGCAAAATTGTTGTAGATGCAGACAAGTACATTTACGGAGTAACGGCAAAGAATGGTTTTGTAAGCGGAGTGGCTTATGAGATTACTTTGAACGGTGCGACTTTCGTTGAAGAGGCATATGTAGGTTTATCAAGTTTGATATTTACTATTGCAGCTGAAGAGGCAGAGGTTATGTCGGTAAAATCGTCGGCAATAGCGCTCGCTTACGCAGATGTGTCAATAGACTACGACAGCGGAGCCGAGATAATCATGACGGTTGCAGGCGCAGCAGGAGAAGTTTACGCTGCAGGCACCATATTTATCATCGGTGATATCGTTAACGGTATTGCGCTTAAAGCAATCAGAGAATCACAGAATGACGGTTCAGACGAACTCGTATATGTTGAGGAAGCTGATGTCAATGAAGTTTTCGAAGATATCAATATCCATAAGAGCTATGAGTTCAGCGAAGACGATGTTGATTTTGATGAAGAAGCTACAATACATATTAACTCAATAACAGTT
>SACC01000105.1 GCA_009928745.1 Clostridia bacterium | reverse complement strand
GCATTATAGGATCCGAATTTTAATCTGTTTTTTGCATTAGCCGCCATTTTTTTCAGCTCAGATCGTTCTTTAACTAACATAATTCCCTCACATATCCCTTATATACCTAATTGTAACGCAAAAAAGACTAAATTGAGTAAAATAAACTAGGCTATTTTTGTATTGTTTTTACTATTTTTGTCGATTTTTGCAAACTTCTATATGAAAAAATTTAACTGATTACCGTATATTTGCTAATTATTACCTTTACGAAAAATAGTAAATCGATAAAAACCGATAAATAAAGCATTAAAAAATTATTTTGTTGAAGACTGCGCAATTAAGTGATATTATTATAGTAGTTTTATTTTGGAGGTTACGTATGCCGCATATAGCTGTAAAAATGTTGAAGGGAAGAACGGAAGAACAGAAAAAAAAGATTGCCGTAGCGTTAACTAATGCGCTAATCGAATCATTATCGGTGCCTAGAGCCTATATTTCTTTGTCAATAGAGGATTATACCGCAGAGGAATGGCAAGATGTTTTTGCGCAAGAAGTCGATAATAAAGGCGCGTCAATTTATGTAGAACCTGATTACGATCCGAAGGATTTGCTGTAATTAAGTAAACTTGCGCTATTGTAGTATGGTAGTGGGTCAAAATATAAAAAAGACCGCTAGCATGTTACTGCCTACAATAAAAAAAGCCGTTGTCGGCTTTTTTTGCTAAGTGTGTTCACTGTTTCAACATAGTATGCGCTGTTAATTGTAACAACTTTAACTAAGTGCAATTATTCTTCTTCAAAAGGAATTATTGCTGCCGTCAAAGCGAATCTTTTGACCGATTGAGCGGAGGACTCTGCCGCAACTTTGGTTTTGTAAGCCTCACCACTATACGAAGAGATAGAATTTTTGCTTTTCAATATAAATCTATGTCTTCCGAATTTGTCATCGTCTACAAGGAACTCGCCTTCACTAACAGCTTTTTTGAAGGTGTCAATACCTCTTTTTGCGCCTGCGGGAGAGGTGTAGCCAGTCATGCTTTCCAAAAGCAGCTGACCATTGTTAGCAATAAGCGCAAAATGAATGCCATCTACTTTCTTAACAAAAACATATTTGCCGCCATATTTTTCCGCCTTTTCAGTAGCGTCTGCCGCTGCAATTTGCGCGCGTTTTACAGGTATTGCCTGCTTTGCGGGCGCTTTGGCGGATTTTGTAGTCTCTGTTGTTTTTGCAGCCGCAACGGGCTTTTTCGTCTCTGCCGCCTTAACAGGTGTAACGGATTTTGTCGTGTCAGCTGATTTTGCGGCTTTTGAAGTTACAGTTGCTTTAGTAGACTCTTGATTTTTATCACTTGAGGGCGCTATCTTAATTGCCGTCTTGTTTATGGTTGCCGGTTGCGCATTGACTTTTGCGCCCTTAGCGGCTACTTGCGTGTTATTGGTTGTTGGAGCGATTTTAAAACGGTTGGGATCTTCCAATCTTAACAAGCCTCTCCTTAACAATTCTTTATCAGGTTGATAAACGTTAGCCGCTATGTAATCCACAATCTCAATGCGGTTGGATTTCTTCAACCCGAAATTGTCCGCAAGGTCCATAACAAGAGATACCGCTCTTTTAAGTCCGAGTCTGGATTTGATTTTTATCATCATGGGTACGCTCTTATATTTGCTTGTATCGCTTTTATCTTCTTGATGATAAATGCTAGCGTCATAATCTGCGGGATTAAGCGCAAGACACAGGCGCAACGTTTTGCCGATAAGATAAATACGCGCGATAAGATTTTTGCCTGAGATAAAGCTTTCGTTATTCCAGCTTACCGTATTGCGTACCTTGTGATAATTATTGAACATATTTTTTATAACATTGTATCTAGCTTTATTATTAGAGGTTGTTTGAACAAGCTTTGCCGCGAAAGAACGCTCATATCTGACATCCGCCTTTTTAATTGTAGCGGGTAAAGATTTTTTTAGTTCTACTTGAGGCTGCGCCAGTACTTGCTCTATCTCCTCTTCAATCTCGTCTTCATCGTCATCTGTCTCCGTAAGGTCGGTATCAAAATCGCATAGCGCGTCTATTTCTATATCAAAATCGAATTCGTCAAGCATTGTCGCCTTGTCAGCTTCATTCATATCGTCAATTATAACCTGATGAATATCGACAATCTGTTCTGCTGCGGAAAGCTGTTCTTCTTCACTCATCATCTCAAGCTCAAAAGTAGGGGTTGCTACGGCTTTTAAAAGCGTATTTTGCGAGTAATTAGCTGCTTTCGCTTGCTTTTCGGATAGCGGAGAGTCATTGTCGACGGTTTTTGCGACATTATCGGTAACAGGAATAGGAGTCGCAGCTTTTTTTCTTTTCTTTTTGCCTCGTGAGACAGAGACTGCTATTATTATAATAATAACTAGAAGAAGCAAGGCAACAGCCAACGCAAACAATCTGGAAAAATCATATCCGTATAAGCTAAAATTGCCATGCAAGAAAGTAAGCGGTATTTTATCCGCTAATCCATTAAAAAACTCATAAATAACATTCATTTTAACAACCTCCGTAACCTATCAAAAATTAACAAGCACTTTTCAAGCAATACATTCCCCGTCATCATGCTATTATAATAACACATTTGTGACTTAATAATAACACATTATATTAATATAGTAAATATTATCGCTTCAACATTATAATAAGATATGTTTAAGATAATTAAAGATTCTTAATAAATAGGCAAAAACCAAGAAAATGATTCAATTGAACCTATTGTGAATTTATTAATTAATGATACAAAGTATTATTACTTATGTTATAATATATAGGTTATGTTGACAAAAATTGGTAGCGGTCAAGAATACATTGCTATGGGAGCCGAACTGATAAAAGCTGGCGAGGTTGTGGCTTTTCCCACAGAGACGGTTTACGGGCTGGGCGCGGATGCGCAAAACAGCGCCGCAGTTGCCAAAATTTTTGAGGCGAAAGGTCGTCCGTCGGATAATCCGCTTATCGTTCACCTTAATGAGTTTGCGCAGCTTAACGCAATCGTAGAGAGTATTCCGAAGCTTGCGTATGAACTTTATAATGCGTTTTGTCCGGGACCGCTGACTATGATAATGAAAAAAAATGCAAATATCCCGGATATAGTTACTGCGGGCTTGGACACAGTGGGAGTACGCTTTCCCTCTCATCCTGCGGCAAGGGAGTTGATTAAGCAAAGCGGTCCTATTGCTGCGCCTTCAGCTAACGCTTCAAAGCACGTAAGCCCAACAAAGGCTTCGCATGTTATGGAGGATCTCGGCGGAAAAATACCGCTGATTATTGACGGTGGAAGTTGCGATATCGGTATAGAAAGCACCATAATAGATTTGACCGGAGCAATCCCGACTATACTCCGCCCAGGTATTATTACCCGCGAAATGCTGGAGAAAGTATGCAAGGTAAACTATCATACGGGAGAGGTTCGCACCGCGCTTGCGCCTGGTATGAAATATGTGCATTATTCACCTCATTGCGCTTGCGTTGTGGGGGATAATACTGACTCTATAGCCGCGCTGTACGACCAAAGCGTCGCAAAAAATCAAAAGGCAATAATCTTAGCAAAAGAGGATACCGTAACGCTTTTTGGAGCGCGCGAATGTTGGTCTCTTGGCAAAGACGGCAAGGAAGTAGCCAACAGATTGTACGCCCTTCTTCACGAGGGTGAGAAAAAATATGATTTGATATTAATAGAGAATCTCGGCGATGATGGTGTGTTCTATTCTATTATGAATAGAGCCCGCAAGGCGGAGAACAGGGGAAGCAGATAATGAAAATAATCGCTTTTGTTTGTACAGGTAATACCTGCCGTTCGCCTATGGCAGAACATATATTAAGAGAAAAACTGAATAGCCGCGGTTATCAAGATTATTCGGTTATTTCAATGGGTACTTATGCGGCAGTAGAAGAGGATATCAGTCAATATGCCCGAGAGGCGCTCGGCGCAATGGGTATCGACCTCGGACGGCATTGTTCTACGCAGGCGACAGAGGAGCTTATAAAGAGTTGCGATCTTGTTATTGCCCTTACCTATCGCCATCTAATGCAACTCAACTTTCCAACTAATGCAACCGCGCTTGACGCGCTGACCGGATGCGGAGATATTATAGACCCGTACGGCGGTACGAAAGAAGAGTATATTTATTGCGCAAGAGAACTGGAAAAAGCGCTAGACATATTGGTGGACAAATTGCCCGAAATACTGCGCTAAGCAAAAGAGTCGAAAAGTCTGATTACAGAAATTAAAAAGTGTGTTATGGATAAATCAAAGCTTGTTAAATGCTTGACAATCTTTTTTGCGGATGTTAAAATTTTGTTAGCTTTGAGATTATCTTCAAGGAGGTAATGATGAGAATAGCGATAGGATGCGACCACGGCGGAATAGTGTTGAAGCCCGCGATTATCGAATATCTTAGCAATAACGGCATTGATTACACCGATTTTGGCACTGATAGTACCGAATCTTGCGATTATCCCGATTTTGCGGTTAAGGTAGCGGACGCAGTTGTTAAGAAAGTTGCCGACAAAGGTATACTTCTATGCGGTACCGGTATCGGCATCACGATTGCCGCTAACAAGGTAAGAGGAATAAGGGCGGCGGTTGTATCGGATGAGTTCTCTGCAAGCGCTTGCGCCGAACATAATAATGCGAACATATTAGGACTCGGTGGAAGAATTGTATCCCCCGAAAAGGCAGTAAAACTGGTTAGTCTGTGGCTTAATACTTCTTATGCAGGCGGCAGACACCAAAAACGAATTGATAAAATCGCCGAGATAGAGGCAAGAGAAAACTGCGTAAAATACTAAGCGTAAATAATTGCCGTCGCGTAATTAAAGTATTACGCAAGGCGTTATTGAGGAGAATAATATGTCAAGAGTAGTAATAATGGATCATCCGCTTATCGCGCATAAGATATCCATAATGAGATGTAAGGAAACCAGCTGCAAGGATTTTAGGGAGTTATTAGAAGAAATATCCTTACTTATGGGATATGAAGTGACAAGAGATTTGATTCTTGAGGATATTGAAATAGAAACTCCTATCTGTAAGACTACCGCAAAAGCTATTGCCGGCAAAAAACTCGGTATTGTGCCGATATTACGCGCAGGACTCGGTATGGTTGACGGGCTGTTGAAGCTTGTGCCTGTTGCAAAAGTCGGTCATATAGGCTGTTACAGAGATCCTTTGACCACAAAACCTGTCGAGTATTATTGCAAGTTGCCTAACGACGTTGAACAAAGAGATATTATTGTAGTAGATCCAATGCTTGCAACCGGAGGCAGCGCGATAATGGCGATTAACTTTTTGAAGGCGAAGGGCGTTAAGAACATAAAATTTATGTGTCTTATTGCCGCTCCCGAGGGCATAAAAGCGCTTTCTGATGCGCATCCGGATGTGGATATCTTCGTAGCCGCAAAGGACGAGCGGCTCAACGAGCACGCCTATATTG
>SACC01000632.1 GCA_009928745.1 Clostridia bacterium | reverse complement strand
TATTAACCCAATTTTCAAAAAAATTTTTTTTGTCGTTTTGTTTCGCAATATAAAAAATTGAATCTATACAAGAATCTAAAAAAAAGATTCGAAACATATCTGCATTTGGTTCAATTTTTTTGACATTAATAGCAAGTTTAACAAAGCGTTGAACTTGACGCATCATCCTTCTTGGGATATTATTATTATATTTGTCTTCATATTCGCATATTATGTTAAAAAAATTATTTACATTCGTTAAGTATTTTTTATAAAACAGTTGATACTCGGAAACGATACAATATTCATCCCACTTGTTCATACTTACTCCAAAATATTCGTAGTGATGTAATCGACGCCCCACGCGGCAAGGCGTGTCGCCGCTCTTTTTGAATTGACCGTCCAGCAGTTGACCGTTATACCTTTTTCGTGAAGCGCTTTTACTCTTGATAAGTTAAGCTCTCTGTAATAGATGTCCAAATCAAGCTTATTATCCTCAAGCAATGAAAGCAGCTCCGGACTGTAACGGCAGGTCAGATACTGCGCCGCCTGAGAAGGATAAGAACGACGCAGCAATATAAGGTTGTTAAGGTCAAAGGATATAAAGATAGTTTTGTCAAGGTAAGCTTCGCTCTCTATTATCTTAGCGATGTTGATTATATCCGCTTCCTCGAAGCTGTTCTTCAGCTCGAGCACGCTTATTTTGCCGTACTGCCTGCATATTCCGATATATTCCTCAAGGAACGGGATATAATGCTCGTCGGAAAGGCTGCCGTAAGGATTGTTCAGTTTGATTGTTCTAAGCACATCTGACGGCGTTCTTTCCACCGCGAAATCGGCAAGCGCGACGCGTCCGGTGGTGTCGTCGTGTATAACGACGTATTTGCCGTCCGAGGCTCTGTGCACGTCCGTCTCTATACCGTAATAGCTGTGATTGCCTGCAAGGCGGAACGCCGGAACGGTGTTCTCCATCTCGATGCCGCTCAACCCTCTGTGCGCTATTATTTTCGTATCCTTTTTGTCGAAGGCGATAGGCTTCGCGTAGGGTC
>SACC01000631.1 GCA_009928745.1 Clostridia bacterium | reverse complement strand
GAATACAGCATTATCGATGATGATGCGTCCGAACAGGTTAATTCCGCAGAAGAAAGCTATACTGAAACTTCGGGAGATACTTCCGAGCAAGGGAATACATCCGGGGAAACAAACTATGATGTTTCCGCATACCTTGATTCGTTTGATCATGTATCTCCTTCAAACGTTTCACACAATATTTCCGAATACAAATACGACAAAACAAATCAGAAGCTGCTTATATATGACGATCTTTCCTCGCTTGGCGATCTTACGGATAAAAGCCTTACGATACGTATGGGCTTCGTTTTCATAGGTGACAGGATATTTACCTCCAATCTTACCGATGTAACTGATCTTCTGAACGGATATACCTTCACCGGGGAACGCGATCTTTATGGAAATCCTTTATTCAGTCGGGGCGGCGGTTATTATTATCTCGATTCCTCGGCGGTAATTCAGCCTTCGACGTTTTCATCGGTGACCGATAAACGCGGATTTGATTTTGACTTACCAATATACTTAGGCGTTCAGGACGTAATTATACAACGCATGTACATTAAAAATCAACCCGAAGGGCAAAAATTCGGTTATTATGGTAAAGGACTTGTATATGCGAATTACTGTACCGAGGTTTTTGCTTACAACAACGGCAGAGGCTGTGTGATAAAAACGGAAAGAGGCGTTCAGACGATAGAAATATATTCCGATTTTTTCTATGAACACGGCGGTAATCTTGTCGCCTCGGGATATTATCCCCCGTTACAGCGAGGATTATATTCCATAGGATTCTTTTATTTCGACGACGGCTTCACAAGAGTTCGTGTTAAGAAAGCAGATTCGGTGTTTGAAGAAGCCTTGATAGACGCAAACGGAAAACTTTTGAAGTTTATTGACGACTATTCTATCATCAGCTATTCCGACAGCATATTGCTTGTAGGTAACGGCATGTATTACGGATATATGACAAATAACCTTAACTGGGTTACCAATCCTATATACACTTATGCGGAACCTTTTCTCGAAGGGCTTGCGGTAATCGGTACCGC
>SACC01000630.1 GCA_009928745.1 Clostridia bacterium | reverse complement strand
GCAGTATCGGTATCAAGCCCCAGTTCGGTGGGATAGTAAGGACAGCGTGAGGTGGATTATGGCAACAATAAAAGATTTAGAGAAGTATATAGGCTATGAATTTTCTTCGGGACCGTATACAGGTGAGGACTACAAGTCATTTGAGAGAAAGTACATTAATTATTTACGTTCATTATGCAATGCTAACGGCTGGGAACTGGTTAAGGTTAGTAAAAACCACTATGAATTTACAACGTTCATCAAGAATCGTGATAACCGATACATTTACTTTTCTATAAGTGATGTAAGATTCTTCGGTAACGAATGGTACAGTCACATACTATACAGGACAGCTAAACACGACAAGGATTATACGGGAGGGGGTAATTGCTATACTACGCTCCCGGGATTACCAATAGCTTTAAATAATATGTTTAACAGAGGAGGACAGCTATGAAACCATACACTACAATGGCGCATATTCATACGTTAGACGGCGCGATGGACGAGATTACAGTGCTTGCCGAACATATAATGCTTGGGCACAGAATACCTAACTCATATATAGTCGATTACAAAGGAGTGAAATGCACCGCTATATTCAATTGCTTTGTAGGCGCATATTACGCCGACGATAAGTTCGGGGTAATCACTCAATGAGAAGCATTAACCAACACAGCAAATACGGCTACAAGGTCGGCTATCGTGAGAACGGCAGCCGGCTTTTTGTTTGCCGGTTCAAGGACAGGACTTGCAGAGAAGCTAAAGAGTCGCTAAGGTACTATATGACCTACACTGTTCTACCTAACACCGTATGGGAGATATTACCTATAACGTTATCGGAGTATAAAAGCGGTATCTGGCGTGATTGTCCTTTCTGACTTACCTTAATTTTTACTTTCGTCTTTGGAACCTATCAAAAAACCTTGGTTCCGCAAGGCGAAAAGATATTGGGTAATAGTAATAGCGTTAAACAGCGCAATATATTTTCGTTAACCCTTGCAGTCCCTTCGGCTTTTTTGATTTTATCGGTTCCGCCGAAAGGTAAAAAA
>SACC01000104.1 GCA_009928745.1 Clostridia bacterium | reverse complement strand
ATACCATACCAAACATTTTTAGGGAACTATAACGCTTACAATTGAAGGTGTCGCGGCGGAGGCATTATACCATACCAAACATTTTTAGGGAACTATAACAGCGCAATTGTGCTTAAATATTTTAAAAGAATTATACCATACCAAACATTTTTAGGGAACTATAACGGCTCAAGGTCAACCCAACTTAACTTATTTATTATACCATACCAAACATTTTTAGGGAACTATAACCGCCTTTCCGCAGCACATCGCATAGAATAAATTATACCATACCAAACATTTTTAGGGAACTATAACGGCAGAGTGCGTGAGGGTGGCCGAGAAAGCATTATACCATACCAAACATTTTTAGGGAACTATAACACTGTATGACAGCGAAGACACGCTGGTCTCATTATACCATACCAAACATTTTTAGGGAACTATAACGGCGATTTCGCTTTAGAGATTAACGATACTATTATACCATACCAAACATTTTTAGGGAACTATAACCATTACTTCTAATGGTGCAGAAGCTTTTTAATTATACCATACCAAACATTTTTAGGGAACTATAACGACATATAGTCAATGCATTGAGTTACAGTTATTATACCATACCAAACATTTTTAGGGAACTATAACGTATATCGCCATAGGGCATTAGTTTTTTTAATTATACCATACCAAACATTTTTAGGGAACTATAACGCAAGACGGCTTTGACAAAACAGAGCTTGAATTATACCATACCAAACATTTTTAGGGAACTATAACTTGAACTTCATGGTCTCCGATGCGGACGTGATTATACCATACCAAACATTTTTAGGGAACTATAACGATAAGTGCGCACCCTTCAAGTTGTCCCTTATTATACCATACCAAACATTTTTAGGGAACTATAACGCGCCCACTCGGGTATATCAGCAGCACCTCATTATACCATACCAAACATTTTTAGGGAACTATAACTCTTGGCTCTGTTCTTATGGACTTTCTTTTATTATACCATACCAAACATTTTTAGGGAACTATAACTAGCTTAACATACCCATACAAAAGAGAAGTATTATACCATACCAAACATTTTTAGGGAACTATAACAAAGTTACAAAGGGGAATGATACTCCCTTTATTATACCATACCAAACATTTTTAGGGAACTATAACCTTGCGAACAAGTCATATCTATTAAGTAGTATTATACCATACCAAACATTTTTAGGGAACTATAACCATCACGAACGCACTGCTTAAAAGGCGCGTATTATACCATACCAAACATTTTTAGGGAACTATAACAGCTAAGAGAACAAGCGGACGGCTATTTCAATTATACCATACCAAACATTTTTAGGGAACTATAACTTAAGGCTTGTTATTGCTTCATCAAGTCCGGATTATACCATACCAAACATTTTTAGGGAACTATAACCATTATCATAATGGTTGGTCTGACTGCGATATTATACCATACCAAACATTTTTAGGGAACTATAACCGTACTGTTGTGGCTGTCCGTACGGCTGCTATTATACCATACCAAACATTTTTAGGGAACAACAATAAAAACAAGGCAGAGAGGCTGTTACAATGCTTGCAACCGCCTCTCTGCCTTTCCAATACTATTTTTGTCTATATTAAAAAATATCAGGTATTCTTATCAGAGTCGTGCATTATCTTGAGATTTCTTTGCTTTTCGGCGCGGGTGAATAGCTCTTCGTACATTGCGTCGAGTGAGATGCCGCGTTCGGCAAGTAAAACGAGCATATGGTATACTAAGTCGCACGCCTCATATACTATCTGGCCGTTGTCGGCGTTCTTGGCGGCAATTATCAGCTCTGCGCATTCTTCACCGCATTTCTTGAGAATCTTATCTAAGCCTTTTTCAAAAAGGTAGCAGGTGTAAGAACCTTCAACCTTGTCTATTTGGCGGCTTTTGATAATCTCAAACAAATCCTTTACGATTAATTCTTTCATATTAATTCTCCTTTTCGGGGTTTATTTCATTAAAAAAACAGCTGTAATTACCCGTATGACAGGCTGGTCCCGTCTGTTTGACGAGTATTAGCAGTGTATCGTCGTCGCAATCCGAATACACTTTTACTACCTTTTGGAAGTGACCGGAAGTTTCACCCTTTTTCCACAGTTTTTGTCTTGATCGGCTGTAGTAGTGGGTATAACCCGTCTCAAGGGTAAGCTTGAAGCTTTCCTCGTTCATGTAAGCAAGCATCAGGACGCGCATTGTATCGGCGTCCTGCGTAATCGTCGCAATCAGCGGTGATTTTTTGAACAAATAACTATAGTCCATATTTACCTCACTGGTATATTATTTTGTCTGAGGTAAGCTTTTACCTCTTGCACTTTTAGAATGCCGTAATGGAACAGCGATGCCGCAAGCGCGGCGTCAGCCTTGCCTTTTTCAAATACTTCGTGGAAATGCTTAAGCGATCCGCAACCGCCCGACGCAATAACTGGGATTGAGCACATCTCGGCAACTGCGCGGGTAATCTCAAGGTCAAAGCCTTGTTTTGTGCCGTCCGCGTCCATAGATGTAAGCAGTATCTCGCCGGCGCCCAGTCTTTCCGCCTCGCGTATCCACCCTAGCGCCTCAATGCCTGTATCTATCCTGCCGCCGCTTACGAATATATTGTATCTGCCGTCAGGCATCCTTTTTACATCTGCCGCAAGCACAATACATTGATTGCCAAAGCTGTCCGCCCCCTCTGCGATAAGTCTGGGATTCTTGACCGCCGCAGAATTAAGCGATACCTTATCCGCGCCCGAACGCAGTATTCGGCGTATATCCTCAAGCGTCGATATGCCGCCGCCGACCGTTAGCGGTACGAATACCTGCTCCGCAGTCTTCGCGACGATATCGCATATGGTTTTGCGTTGCTCGTGGGTAGCGGTAATATCGAGAAATACTATCTCGTCCGCTCCCTGACGGTTATACTCTTTGGCGCATTCGACAGGATCTCCCGCGTCAAGCAAATTTACAAAATTAGTGCCTTTAACAACTCTGCCGTCCTTGACGTCCAAGCAGGGAATTATTCTCTTTGATAACATTTTGTCCTCTCTATTGCAGCTTTGAGGGAAAGACTCCCCGAATACAGGCTTTTGCCGCATATAGCGCCGTATACGTTTTGTTCAAGCAATGCGTTGATGTCGTCCATATCCCGTACACCGCCGCTCGCTATAAGATGGCAGTTTACGCGCTCTTTAAGCGCGGTAAGGTGAGCGATATTGACGCCCTCAAGCGTGCCGTCACGCGAAATATCGGTGTATATAATTCTCTTAATGCCGAGTTTTTCCAGCTGTTCGGCAAAGTCAAGATAATACAATCCGCTATCCTCTAACCAGCCTGACGTCCTTACGTAGCCGAACTTTGCATCCACTCCGGCGATAATTCGCTCGGGATACAAGCTTAATGCGTTTTCCAAAAATGCTTTGTCCGATACCGCTGCCGAGCCGATTATTACGCTATTGACTCCTGCCGCAAAGCAGTCTTTTACGCTGTCAATATTGCGTATGCCGCCGCCTGTCTGAACGGTTAGCCCGAGGTTGGCGAGTTGTTCGAGTATATGGAAGTTGCGCTGTCTGCCTTCCCTTGCGCCGTCAAGGTCTACGACGTGGAGATGCGTGGCGCCCTCATCAAGGAAGCGCAGCGCAGTTTCAACAGGGTCAGATGCCACTTTATCCGCCTTAGCGTAATCACCTTGATACAGTCTTACGCATTTGCCGTCAAGGAGGTCGATAGCAGGTATAATAATCATTGTTGCACCTCGCAAAGCTGTATAAAATTCTTGAGCATAATAATCCCCGCGTCGCCGCTTTTTTCGGGGTGGAACTGCGTGCCGTAGACATTCCCACGACATGCAATCGCCGTTATATCCTCATAATAATCAGAGGAGGCGGCAAGATATTGTTGGTCAGTGACCGCCTTATATGAATGTACAAAATACACTTGTGACTTATCGGGCAGCTTGCCTGTTAAGGTAGTAGGGAAGTTGATGGTTAGCTCATTCCAGCCCATGTGCGGTATCTTTGGGGCGTTTTGTATCTTTATAACGCGCCCCGGTATAAGAGATAATCCGTCAGTCAGCCCGAATTCTTCGCTTTCCTCGAATAATAGCTGCATACCCAGGCATATTCCCAATATGGGCTTTTTGTATTGCTTCAAGAGCGTATCTATACCGCTTAGCGCAAGTTTACGCATGCCCTCGGGGAATGCGCCGACTCCGGGAAGAATTAGTCCGCTTAGTCCGAGAGAGTCCTCAGGCGTTGCGACTGTCCTAAACTCCGCTTTGATATAGTTCAGCGCATTAGCAAGGCTGAACATATTGCCAAGACCGTAATCTATAACACCGATCATAAAGTCCCTTTTGAGGAGGGCACCGCGCTGCCCTCAATCTTAATCGCGTTGCGCAAGCATCTTGCCACCGCTTTGTAAATAGCTTCGGTTTTGTGATGCGCGTTGCTGCCGTACATGCATTTTACGTGCAGCGTTATCTCCGCGTTAAAGGCAAGCGCTCTTAAGAATTCTTCCGTTAATGCGGTTTCATAATCACCGCAAAACGACTCGATAAAACGTGATTCATAATCTAGGAAACTTCTTCCCGATATATCAAGAGCGGCGAAAGCCAGCGCCTCATCCATCGGAAGGAAACAATCAGCAAAACGCACGATGCCGGCTTTGTTGCCTAGCGCTTCCTTGAACGCTCGACCTAGCGCAATGCCGATATCCTCAACAGTGTGATGTCCGTCCACCTCTATATCACCTTTCGCGCGAATATAGAGATTAATACCCGCATGCGTTGCGAAAGCGCAAAGCATATGGTCAAAAAATCCAATGCCGGTTACAATATCCGCTCCCTGCGAATCGAGATCCAGCTTCAGCAAAATATCCGTTTCTTTCGTTTTTCTTTCTACAGTTGCTATTCTCATTGATACGACCTCAACTTTTTAATTATTTCTGCGTTCTCGCTTTTGCTGCCCGCGCTAATTCGTATTCTGTTCTTAAAGCACCGAATTGCGATACCGTCCGACAAAAGTTTTTTGTATATTTCCTCGGCTTTATCAGTCTTAATATATACAAAATTGGCGTTAGGCGCAAGCGGCGCAAAGGGACTGCCCATTACCGTAACGAGCTTTGCTAATTCAGCATACAGCTCGTCCCTTGAATCTATTATACATCTAATTGCCGCTTTTGCTTCACTTTTATAGCCAAGCAAAATTTTTGCGAAAGTTTGACTGACGTTATTAACGTTATACGGCGACTTTACCGCCTTTAGAATCTGTATCAAGCCGCAGTTTGCGACTGCGAAGCCTACACGCAGAGCGGCGCAGGCGAATGCCTTGCTCATCGTGCGCAGCACTATTAGATTATTGTATTCTTCTACATATTGTAGCACCGATTGGTCTCCAAAATCCATATACGCTTCGTCAACTACGACCAAGCAGGGGGAGTTTTTGACAAGATATAATAC
>SACC01000103.1 GCA_009928745.1 Clostridia bacterium | reverse complement strand
ATGTACGTCAATGAAGCGGCCGAAAGTAATTATAACAGCAATTATTATCCTAAGACGCTGGTAGGTAGAATGGAAATAAGCAAGGCTACAATATATGGATTAGCGTATAGCGGAGCAAGCGTTGTTTATGACGGCGACAGCTATTATTTGGTGGTAACATCTCCCGAAAATGAGGACGAGGTAATTAGAGTTGCGCCAAGCTATACAATAAGTATTAGACCCAGCACAAATACAAGCTTTGTTGAGAGCGGAAGTATCAGCTACAAGGTAGGAGAAGATGACTTTGTCGGAGCTGTCCACGCAGGCAGTTATATAATAACTGTTACCGTACAAAACGATAACTATTATGACTTTGTGTCTACCGCAACACTTACGGTAAACAAGGCTGATATGTGGGCGGCGGTAGAAAGCGACGATCTACTTAGAAGCTTCTACTTTATTACCGAACAAGACTCAATTTACTCCATAAATTATGATACCAACACTTATTTTATTAATGTTGGCTACATTAATGCCACCGATATAATAAGTGATGCTTCTTACGTATTGAGTCTCAATATCCGTCCTAAGGATATGGCGCTTAACCAAGGACTAGTTTTAGCCGATACTGCAAACATAACTTATCTATGTGACAACAGTCCGTTTACGGGGGCAAGAAACGCAGGAACTTATGAATTAAAAGCTATTATTCATAACGCAAACGACGATTATAACGATATAACGCTTACCGGTACGTTAATTATTAATAAGATTAGCTTCAACGGTCAGATAGGCAATATGCCCTCTGTTTATCTTACAGGCACAACGAGGATTTATGATAGCGTAAGGCATTACGTGGGAGTATCATATACTGCTGATACTTACGTTGACAGCGCAGTTCTTACCCTTGATTTGTTGTCGGGTGACGGAGTGGCAAATGTTAGATATTACTTTAATACCGACGGAAGCGAGGTTTATTCCACGGCGTTTATTGGAGTAATTAACGCAGGCAATTATTACGTTTATGCCTATACGGAAATAACCGACGAAACCACCGCAAACAACTATGTTATGTGGTCGGCTACAGCGGTATTAATTATTCAAAAGTTAGATTTTATTGATTCGCCCGGGCATTTAGGTTCGCTGTATTTTGTGGGCGCTACAAGAACTTACGATGCCGACACTCACTATGTGGGAGTCAGCAAAGTAAATGAATGGTCGGATGCTTTAGTTTCCAGCTTGTATTATGAGAGCGTTGGACTAACGGTAGCCATTAACTATACCTATTATTATGACGGTGTAAGTATGGGAGCCTTTGTAGGTACTGCCGATGCAGGCGTATACGTGGTAAGCGCCGCCATTACCGAAACAACCAACTGCAAGGGTTATACCGCTCAAGCTACATTGACTATAGAAAAGTTAGAGTTTATTACCGGGGAAGGTCATTTAGGCGAGTTGTATTTTGTCGGCAACAGCTTATTATTTGACAAATTGACCCACTATTTGGGAGTAAATTCTGTTGAAGAAAGTTTGGACAGCAACGTTACTCACTTGTCTTACTTTGGCAACACCTTGTCAATACCCGTGGTTTATACCTACAATACCGACAACGGCGAAATTTTTACCGCATTCAGCGGAGCAAGCGCAGTCGGCACTTATTATATAAAGGCAGAAATAGTCGGCACTAAGAACTATGAAGGCTGGGAAGGAAATGCAGCGCTTACAATAGGTCAGCTAAAGTTTAACGATGAAGCAGGTCAGCTTGGAAGTCTATATATGCTTGACGTAGAGTTGAATTATGATACGAACACCTATTATACAGGGGTTAGCAAGTCCAATATTTGGACAAACAGCTTAACAACTTCTCTCAACTATATTTTAGCCGGCGGCAACCTGAATATAGCCATTGTCTATACCTACACCTTTAACGGCGGCTTCTCTTCTACCTTTAGCGGAGCATTAAACGCAGGAACCTATCTTGTTACTGCAACAATATCCGCCCCTGGAGATAACAGCTATGAGGCATGGACGCATACCGCCGAAATACAAATCAACAAAGCTGCCTACGGCGAAGGAAGCTTAGCGGCGCTTTACTTCAGAGGTACCACGATAAAATATGATATGCTAAGCCATGTAGCTTACGTGAGCTTTGCCGATTCTTATTCCACTACCGAACTAAGAAGCATTACACTTCTTGGTACGGACGGAGCAGCCGACGTAGTTTATCATTACAACACCGACGGCAGCAGCGTATATAATAATGAATTTAGCGGAGCTACTAACAGCAGAACATATTATCTGAGAGCCTCCGTTGTCTATGACGCATCCGACGTAAACAACTATGAGGCTTGGGAAAGAACGGCTACGCTTACAATAAGTCCGCTTGAGTATGTCAGCGGAGAAATCGGCGACCTCAAGCTTAACGGCGGAGAATTGGTTTATAACGGAGAAATCCATTATACAGGAGTAACCGAAGAGCTTACTTGGCTTGACGAGAACGTGCCTTCAATAAGTATTGAACTTGGGGCAAATACTCTTAATATTCCTATTAATTATTATTACAATACAGACGGAAGCAGCATTTATACCTTACCGTTTAACGGCAAAGTAAACGCAGGCACATACTATATTAAGGCTTCAATCGATGCCGAAGCAAACGGCAACTACGGCGCTTGGTCGGGAGAAACTATATTAAAAATAAACAAACTTAAGTGGAACGGACAACCGAGCAACCTTGATACTTTGTACTTTGTGGGTAACAGCGGTATGCTTTACGACGGCGATGTCCACTATGTTGGTATAAGCAAAACCAACGCTTACGTTAACGCCTACGTTGGATACCTATATTATAACGTTAGCGGAGAGGGCATAACTGAAGGCACGGCGGAAACAGCCGACCTTACCATACAAGTTATTTACAAGTATTATTTGGGAGTAAGCGGAACGGGCAATTATGTTGACGATTTTAGCTATGCGCAGGATGCGGGAATTTATAATATTCAAGCAAGAATAGTTGAAGGCGACAATTATGAGGGATGGACGGCAGAAACTACCTTTACCATACACAAACTGCGTTGGATTGACGAAGACGGCAATTTAGGACTTCTTTACTTTAGCGGCGCGGAAATAACTTACGATGCGACAACTCATTATATGGGAGTATCGAGAAGCGACGGAGTTTGGGTAGATGAAGAGATTGACTTACTAGCCTTTAGCGGTATGGGTATTAACCTAAGTATACCTATTAGCTACAAGTTTTTTATGGGAGAAACAGGAACCTATACTTCGGAATTTATCGGAGCGCACAATTCCGGCACCTACAACGTAAAAGCCACCATTACCGAAACTATCAATTACGAGGGTTGGACGGGAACGGCTCAGCTAATAATAAACAAACTGCTTTGGAACGGGCAGGAAGGCAATTTAAGTCAGTTGTACTTCCGCGGAGCAAGTATTTATTATGATATGCTTACCCACTATGTAAGCGTAAGCGTTGGCTCAGACGTTTGGAACGACAGCGCGCTTAATACCCTTAACTATGATATCAATGCTGACGGAGTGACTTACCTTGGCGCTACCTTAGGCAACTTAAGCATACCCGTTGTTTACCGTTATAATACCGACGGTTCTACCGTTTACGATTCGGAATTCAAGGGTATTTCAAATACCGGTGTGGTGTATCTCAAAGCAAGCATAGCCGAAAACGAAAATTATGTAGGTTTTGAAGCAACGACTGTACTAACTATCGATAAACTTACCTTTACTAATAATTTAAGCGGAGAAATTGACGTAACAACCGGTAACTTAGGAGAACTATTCTTTGTAGGAAATACCGTAAGTTATGACATGCTAAGCTATACTATAGGCGTAAATTATGAGAACCTATACCAAAACGAGCGTAGAGATACCCTAACTTATACCTTGGCAGGCGGTCAGTTGCAGATACCTATCCGCTATACCTATTTTGAGGGAGAAAGCGGAGAATATAATCTCGACTTCAATTCAGCAACCGATGCAGGAAAGTATAATATTAAGGCATATATAGAAGGCAACATCAACTATGACGGTTTTGTAGAATACGCAGTAATTCAAATCAACAAGCTAAGCTTTACTTCAGGAAGCTTAGGAGAGCTATACTTTGCTGGTAATACAAGACCTTATGACGGGTACACCCACTATATGAGCGTTTCTAAGGCGTCAAGCGATTATCTTGACCTTGCTCCGCAAACCCTTGTTTACGAATTAAGCGGCGGCACTCTTAATATTGACGTAACCTATAAATATTATATGGGAAGCGGCTTAGGAGAATATAATAGCGTATTTGTCAGCGCAACTAATGCAGGCATTTATAACGTAAGGGCGACGATAGACGGCTCGCTCAACTATGAAGGTTACCTTGCCGATGCTACTCTTACCATAAACAAGCTAACGTTTACCGAAGGTACAATTGCCGAGGGCAATTTAGGCGAGATATTCTTTGTGGGCAATACCTTGAATTATGATATGGGCGTTCATTATATGGCGGTAAATTATGCTAACGCTTGGCAGGATAGCCCCAGGAATACCCTTGTTTATACCTTGCCTAACTTAGCAGAGCTTACTATTCCTATTTCTTATACCTATTACAAGGGCGCAAGCGGAGCTTATGACACTGAATTTGTTTCGGCGACCAATGCAGGCATTTACAACGTTAAGGCAGTTATTGCCGAAAACACCAATTACGAAGGCTTTGAAGGCACGGCTACGCTTACGATTAATAAATTAAGCTTTACCGCTGATAGTTTAGGCGTATTGTACTTTGTCGGTGATACTCGTCCTTATGACGCCGATACTCACTACATGAGCGTATCAAAGACGGAAAGTACCTATACGGATACTCCTCCGCAAACCTTAGAATACGTACTAACTCACGGCACGTTATCGCTTGACGTGGAATATACCTATTATTTGGGCAGCGGAGTCGGAGAATACTCCAGCGTATTTGTCAGCGCAACTAATGCAGGCATATACAACGTAAAAGCAAAGATAACAGGCACCGAAAATTATGACGGCTATGAACAAACAGCTGTTCTTACCATAAACAAGCTTACCTTTACCGCTGGAGATATAGAGGGCGGAAACCTTGGTCTTGTTTATTTTGTAGGCAATACTATGGATTATGACATGGCCAACCACTATGTGGGAATCAGCTATACTAACGCATGGAAAGACAGTCTTACTCCAAGTTTAAGCTATACTTTGCCTAACGAATCCGAACTGATTATTCCTATTAGCTATACCTATTATCTAGGCGAAAGCGGTACTTACAGCAGTGAATTCAGCGTAGCGTTATCGGCAGGAAAGTATAACGTAAAGGCAAGCGTAATCGGCACGGTAAATTACGAAGGCTTTGACAAGTATGCGGTACTTCAAATAAACAAACTAAGCTTTAGCGAGAGCAGTTTGGGAGAATTATATTTTGTGGGCAATACCCGTCCTTATGACGGAGATACACACTATATGAGCGTATCTAATAC
>SACC01000629.1 GCA_009928745.1 Clostridia bacterium | reverse complement strand
ATTGTGTGCTTTCCAGATTTTCCTCAAGTTGATACAGTTTTGTCTGACATTCAAATGATTTCTTTTCTGTGTAAAAAAAGATCTTGCCGTCGACTGATTCGAAATAAAATATATCTTTAAGAGGAATAAAATGTGTCTCACCGTCCTTGTTACCTGCTACCGTATTATCGATCAAGCTGAGATTTGCTATTATTTTCTCAAGCTCAATCGTGACTTTCCTGCATACAATTATTACTTCGGTTTCGTCGGCTGAAGGGTCTTCTTTTATGCTTATCTTCATGTCTGTCCTCCTTATGCTGTTATTATATAACGGAAATACCGCAAGTCAATCCGTTTGAACCGACTTGCGGTATGAATAGGGTAAGTTGCATATTTTTATCTGTGTATTTGTTTATTATATATCATGATTCTGATTTATATCTCTTGCTGCTTTCAACGCCGCCGTATAAAGTGCGTCGGCGGCTTCCGTTTTGTTCGGCAGCTTTTTCGGTATAACCGGAACGGTGGCATATGCTGATGTGATTCCCATATCATATAAAGGCGAAATATCGCCGTCAATACATCCGCTGATAAGGATACAGGGCTTACCATGGTTTTGGCAAAGAACGCTGACCCCCGCGGGGAGCTTGCCGTTTGATGTCTGAGCATCGGTTTTTCCCTCACCCGTAATTATAATATCCGATGATTTTATTTTTTCCTCAAGCCCGAGAAGGGAAGATATAATTTCAAAGCCATTTTTAAGTTCTCCGCCTAAAAACGCAGCTATACCTCCGCCAAGTCCCCCGGCGGCACCGCTTCCGGGCATTGTTTTCAAATCGCAATTTGTCACAAGGTCAGATATATGCTTAAGTCCGGCGTCAAGACGCTTAATTTCCTCAGCTGACGCGCCTTTCTGCTTTGCAAAAACATATGCCGCGCCGTTTTTACCGCAGTAAGGATTTATAACGTCGCAGCAGGCGACGATATGCGCCGATTTTAACCTTTTATCGAGGTTAGAATAATCGATTTTCTTTATATTTTCGAGCGTTCTTCCCACC
>SACC01000628.1 GCA_009928745.1 Clostridia bacterium | reverse complement strand
TCTCTGTTTATAGCATGCAAATTACTTTTTATGTTTTTAACTTCTAGATTAATGATACGATTATAGCGCCGACCAGCGCTATCGCTGGCTTGTCTCAATCTTTCTTTTTGTGCCTGAGCGTCTAATATCATAATTCAAAATATTCTTTCTATAATAATTATACCTCTAGAGCAAAACGATCGAAACATTTATCTGATGAATATCGCGCGCTATCTGTCTGTAGCTGCTCAGTAAACCAAACTTACATATTGTTTACCCTGCTTTTGCGCCTCTTATAACACATCTCGAACGCTCAACGGGCAATGGTCACAACTACTGTCCCATTTGTAGCATTTTACCCCTGTTATCGAGTCCGTGACCGCTATGGTGAGCCAAAATGATTATTTGGACGAAAGTCCAATTTTTTTTATGAGGAAAATTGAATTTCTATAAAATCGTGATCATGCGGCACATTTGGCGTCTTGACTATTGCTGTTATATATTATTGTTAATCGTTGCATCTTTATCAACGAAGACGGGAGAAGTCTCTTCGCTGAAGGAGCCTGCGTTAGCGGCTCCTTTGGATGCAAGATTATTTTTTATTTTGTCAATTTCGATATTCTATATCTATTTAATCTTCAAGAATGATTTATGCAGAATTATACGATGATATTACACGACTCTCAAACAAAATCATGACCCCTGCAACCGTTTTAGGGCAAGATTATACGATGATATTACACGACTCTCAAACCGGTTGTAGAATTCACGCTCTTCAGCGTAAGCAAGATTATACGATGATATTACACGACTCTCAAACATTTAGGGATGCGTATGGGAGATTTAATCGGCAAGATTATACGATGATATTACACGACTCTCAAACTTCATTTGGCTCAACGAACGTTATATTGAGGCAAGATTATACGATGATATTACACGACTCTCAAACAAGAGTTCGACTTGCTCGTTAATTGCTCAAGCAAGATTATACGATGATATTACACGACTCTCAAACAACATTTAGCAAAGCCCTAGAATAGATTACGCAAGATTATAC
>SACC01000627.1 GCA_009928745.1 Clostridia bacterium | reverse complement strand
TTGAAAGGCTTGGTTATATAATCGTCGCCGCCTATGTTCAGGCCCAGTACCTTGTCGATATCTTCGCTTTTTGCGGTCAGAAATATGACGGGTATATTGCTGCTTTTCCTCAATTCGGCAACAGCGGATATGCCGTCCATATCGGGCATCATTATATCCATTATAACAAGCTGAACTTCTTGTCTTTTCATTATATCGAGAACTTCTTTTCCGCTCGCGCAACCGATAACATTATAACCTTCGGCGGAAAGGTAAATTCGTAAGGCAGATACTATATCACGGTCATCATCGCAGACAAGAATACTAAGCATTGTAATAACTCCTTTATTAATATAATTCATTATATAATATTCCTTTTGGTAAATCAACTGTTTTTTGTCATATTAATAATGCTTTAAATACTTGCTATTAAAAGTAGAATCAATGAAATAAATAATTTTATTTCCTCATATTGACGAAATAAAATGAAGATGATATAATTACTGCAAATAACGGAGGTATTGTTAATGGATAAGATGATCAATGTCGGAATAATCGGCACCGGTGGGATAGCCGGCTTTCATATGGCAGGCTACAAGACCTGCAAAAATGTCAATGTCGCGGCGGTCTGCGATATTGATTATGAAAAAGCCAAGAAATACGCCGCAAGTCACGGCGTTGCCCGTGTTTACGCGGATTATAACGAAATGCTCGCCAATGAAAAGCTCGACGCTGTATCGGTATGCACCTGGAACGCCGCCCACAAAGCTCCCGTGATCGCGGCGCTTAACGCCGGTGTCAACGTGATATGTGAAAAGCCCATGGCTATGAATCAAATGGAAGCCGAGGAAATGCTTGAATCTTCCAAAAAGTCCGGCAAGCTTTTAATGATAGGCTTTGTCCGTCGTTTCGGCAACGATGCCGCGATACTTAAAAAATTTATAGACGAAGGCACTATGGGCGATGTTTATTACGCCAAGGCGACCTATCTCCGCCGCAACGGCTGTCCCGGCAGATGGTTCGGCGACAAAGCATATTCCGGCGGCGGACCGCTTATCGAT
>SACC01000626.1 GCA_009928745.1 Clostridia bacterium | reverse complement strand
GTATTTAGGAATTGATGAGGATAAAATGTTTCGTGCTGTGACACTGTCTCATTTAATCGCAATTTATATCCATAGTAATACAGCAATATTGTCGGCATTATGTGGAGGTACGATAGCGGGGACGGGTGCTTCTTGTGGACTTGCGTACCTTCTAGGTGGGGGCCCGCAGCAATTGAGTTACGCGGTCAATAATATGTTGGGGTGCGTTGCCGGGATGCTTTGCGATGGAGCTAAGCCAGACTGCTCTATGAAAATAAGCGCCTGTGTAAATGTTGCGTTTTTATCCGCTTATATGGCTATGGATAATATAGGAGTATCTGCCATTGAAGGAATCGTATCGGAAGATCCGGCGCATACCGTGAAGAATTTTGCTAGGGTAAGCAACGAAGGATCGCCTGTCCTTGACAACATTATATTAGACATAATGTTGAATAAATAAAGTATGAGATATTAATGTCGGCTTATGCGTAAATTAAGCATTGAAAGTTTTTGTGGTTGCCTCAGTATGAGGTTCATTATTAGCGCGTTGTCAATTTTGGGGTAGAGCGAAAGATGAATAAAACCTAGACGTAGTTTCGGATGGAGAGCCTCGTGCTTTCCATCTAGTTTTTTTAAGGTCGACAAATAGAAATCTACCCAAATAGAACTTGTTTCTGGTAGGATTGACCTGCTCCCAATATTTATATCACCGATAATGAATATTTTCAAAACAAAACCCCGGCATTATTGAGATAGAGAACAACTCAGTACATATCAAACTGTCTATAAGATCAACCCTCGGAAAGTATGCAGAAACATAAAATCGATTCAAATAAATGGGATATATCGGCATAAACACCATGGCAAAATACTATATGGGGATTTCTCATGAGTAGAAGCAGGCCGCCTGAATCTTGGCCCACTAAACGATTCGATGAGTCGTTTCCCTGAATGATTCCTTGCGGTGTCGAACCCCTTCTAATGTGAAGACAAAAAATACCAGGCAAGCTGGTGTATTTTCTAAGTTCTCCTAATTATCATGGTTCCTTATCGGTATATTGT
>SACC01000102.1 GCA_009928745.1 Clostridia bacterium | reverse complement strand
TTATCATTTGCATAATACGGCATCTTGTACTACCAGGTTGCAGTACGGACAGCGTAAAAATTATGGAATATCTTGTCAAAGAGTACGGCGAGCGAATATATATCTCCGCAATGAGCCAATATACTCCGTGCGGCGACTCATATAAATATCCCGAATTGTCTGTAAGGTTAAAAAGGATTGAATACACACGTGTTATTGCCAAGCTCAATAGTCTTGGTTTTTCGCAATGCTTTGTGCAGGATTTAGAATCTGGTAGCGCCGAATATATACCGCCATTCAACGAATAAAGAGCTTATTAGACATTCGTTTGTACTATTTAGCTACATTCCTTGCCTTTTTCTAGTAGGGTAAAAATAAAATCCCGCAATTCGTTGCGGGATTGTTATATAGTCTAGTTAGCTTTTCAAATAAATCTAATTAACATTAGTGGTTTTAATTAGATTTATCTAAGTCGATTGCTTATTTATATATCGATATTTTAATTACTTTTTCGTTATCTACATAATACTTATATTCGTTAGCGTTATAGTAAAGCACAAGCTCCAAGGTGCGGTGGAACATCATAACGGTAGGTATAGCGATAATCAAGCCTGCGCCGAATGTGGTAAAGCTGAATACTATAACCATAATCAAAGCAAGCGAGTGCATCATTACGAAAGATAAGAAAGCCTCCGAGCCTCTTTCACTGATAGTTCTTATGCCGGCAACTAATGCGGGCAGCACTTTTTTGTTGTCGTGCACAATAGCGGGCAGCCAACCGGCAAAAACTGTTGATTTGAGCGAGTAGAGCAGTACACCTAGTGTGAGAATAATCGGAGCGCACAAGATGCCTATCGCTTGCAACAATACTCCCGTCAAGAACAACAAAAAATAGCCGATGAGAATATTAGACACGGATACAGTTAATAAGTGCATCAGCCCATATAGCAACGACCGCTTGAGATTGGATATAAAATTGCTGAGAAATCCGAATCTTGAGTTGGTGCACATAAAATGATTGATAATATCGCTAAACGACACATAGGACAAAGTCATCACATATGCCGCTAACAAAACAAACAGCATAACAATAGCTATTGCCCATATTACCCTTGTGCGGTTATTGGTAAAAATCTCCGCAATTTCCCCAAGCGAAGCGGAGGCTCTTTGAAAAGACTCGGTAAAATCCGAATCACCTTTTGTCAGTTTTACAAAACCTTCTTTAAATTCGGTGAACACTCCGGTATTCTCAATCTCGCTTTTTACCGTGCGTATTGTAGGAGCAAGCGCGCTACCTGCAATAGTTACAAAAATAAGCATTACGACCACAAAATATAAAATTATTTTGAATATTATCGTAAATCTTGAGAGTAATATGCTAAGCGCGTGTTTTAGTGACATCTTGTCCTCCTATTAAAGCCTGTTGACTGGGAGCAGGTCTTCTCTGTCCATCTGTTGAATGTCATAGTAAGTCACAAAAATCAGTACAGGGTAATAACACATCAAAAAGGACACGAAAAAGGTGTCTATCAGAATGCTTACAATCCATATATTAATTATGACTGCAACATATTCAAGCGCAAACAAGGGTATAAGCGGCAAGGTAATTGCCACAAATATATCCTTGATATGATTGCGCGTAGTGCGTATTGATGAGCTTGCAGAGGAAAATATCCCTGCGCCGGTTGTTACCATAAAAGGCGTGCTCAAGCAGAAAAGCGATATCAAATAGGCAAGAACAATAAATATTACGAGAGTGAAGAATGCGGAAAGAATCAGTGTTGCAAGCTGAATTTTTGTGACCGCGAACCAGAAAGCAATCAGCAAAGATATCAAAAATCCAAACATATAAATTATGATATACAGTATCACCAATACTAATATGGTGGGCATAAAATTATCGTTGATGCGCCTGAAAGTATTCTTTGCGGAGAACTTGCCCGTGCGCATATGTCGTTGCATTGCACCGATTAATATTGCAATAATGCTGGAGAATACTACGATAGATAAAATAACGAACACAAAATTTTTGCCGTTAACATCAATCAGCTTAGAATATATAGCAGCAAAACTGCTCAGATTCTGATCAAAAAAGTTAACAAAGAAGGAGGCAATATTGGAAAAACTGGATAAAAAAGAAAAAAGCAGGGACGGAAGGAGCGTAAGCGCCGCAAGTTTCCAAAAATGCTTTCCTTTAATATATTGAAATGTCAGCTTAACAAATTTCATATTTACCTCATTAATAATTATAATACATATTATATAAAAATACAACTTAAAAAAATATAGATTTATTAATATAACTATGCTATTATATCAATGTGAAACGGGTATTTATTATATTATCAGTGATAATACTTTTGGCGAATGTATTCGCGCTTACATCCTGCAGCCGCTCCTATACTGCCGAGGGCTTTGCGTTGGGTACCTTTTATACTGTTAAGTCGTCGAAAAGACTTGACCCAAAAGCAATACAGGATATTTTGGATTCGGTGGAGAATAAATTCTCGGTCAGCGTTACAACAAGCGATATTTTTCGTATCAATAACAGCGTTACTGGCGAGTGGATTGAAGTATCAGAGGACACGGGTTTTCTGTTAAACGCTGCGTTTGACTTTGCCTTAACCGATAACGCCGTCAACGCGTTCAATCCCGCGGTTTTTCCGCTAGTTGCATTATGGGGTTTTGCGCCACCGTATCTTGAATTGATGGAAAAAACTCCTCCGCGCGAAGAGGATATAACCGCAGTTCTTGCGTATTGCGATATAAGCAATTTTATTATAGAAGGAAATAGCGTAAAAAGACTCAACGAGAATGCCGCATTGGATCTTGGAGGTATTGCCAAAGGCTATGCCGCCGATAAGATTGCAGATTATCTTATTGAGAGTGGCGCAAAAAGAGCGCTTATTAATCTTGGCGGAACCTTGATAAGCATAGGCAAAAACAGCGTAATCGGCATTGCGCCTCCGCGAGATAGCAACTATTCATATATTGCAAGCTTTACTTTGTCTGAGGGTTTTGCGTGCGCGACGTCTGGCGATTATGAAAGATATTATATCAATGACGGCGTTAGGTATCACCATATTATAGGCAAGGACGGGTATCCTGCGGATAGCGATATTATCTCGGCAACAATAATATGCGATTCGGGCAAGAATGCGGACGCTATGTCTACTATGGTATTCGTTGAAGGCAGCGCAAAGGGCATAGAGCTAATACGAGCTAACGCTGCAAAAGGCATATTGGTAACCCGTGATAACATTATTATCGCAGTGGATATAGAGGTAAAAATTAAGGACAGCGGATATACCCTAACTATTGCAGAATAGCATTTTTAGAGGAAATGTGTTGCTCAAAGTATATTAAGGAGTTGTGATTTGAATACCGACAACATGAAAACTTTTGACTATTATAAAAAAAGCAAGTTGCTTGAACGCTGGGATATTATTGTTGCGGTCATACTTGTTTTAGCGCTTGCAGCGGTACTGCTTATTACCTTTTTGCCCGCAGAAGGCAGCGAAGTTGAGATATATAAGAACGGTCAATTAATCGCCGTATATCCGCTTAATGAGAACAGAGCGTTCAACGTTGGCGCGATGCGGATTGAGATATTTGACGGAAAAGTAAGCGTAGTTGAGTCGGATTGTCCCGATCAGCTCTGCGTACACGCTCACTCAATATTTACCGCAGGCAGTGTAATTATATGTGTTCCTAACAAGGTTGTTGTCAAAATTACCGGCAAAACAGAAGTCGAAGGTATAACGCAATGAAAAAGAACACCAAGAAAATTGCCGTGCTCGGCATATTGACCGCCCTTGCGCTGATTATCGGTTTTGTGGAGAATATGCTCCCGCCTGTCTTTGCAATGGTGCCATACGCTCGGCTCGGATTGTCCAATATAATTATTTTGCTTGTACTGGTTATTTACGATATACAAGAAGGACTGATTGTATTGGCAATAAAAATCGTGCTGCTTGCTGTATTATCCGGTAATCCTTCAATGATTATATATTCGTTCGCCGGAGGTATGCTTAGTATACTTACAATGTGGCTGCTTACATTTATGCACAAGAACAGCCTTGCGGCAATATCTGCGGTAGGCGGCGCAATGCACAACATCGGGCAGGTTGCGGTTGCTGCGCTAGTCACCAAGACCGCAGCTGTATTTATATTCTTACCGCATCTAATGCTTTTCGGCAGTCTTGCAGGTATTTTAACGGGCGTTGTGTGTCATATCGTAGTAAAACGGGTTATAAAGCCTGATTTTCTAAAGTAAAAAAGCTCCGCGAACGGAGCTTTTAAGATTTAATATATTTTTATTGATTGCTAAGTACATTTAGAAATTCTTCGTTTTCAAATATTATGTTGTCAGCGTATTTGCTTGCTACTTTATGTTTCTCTGCTGAATTAACAGTCCAGGTGATAACTTTCATTCCATTTTCTCTTTGCTTAGTCAAGCCCTTGTAGGGTATATGATTAATTTTGAAAGATATAAAATCCGGTTTTATTTTGCGTCTTAGAATACCGTTAGACAGATACATTCCCAATAATCCGAATAATCCTACTTTTCTATAGTTAAATGTCAGAATACCTATAGGAATATCCGATGTATTTCTGCGGTACCACAACAGTGATAGCGGTGAAAAACATTGCAGAGCGTAGTTACCCGTATATCCGCAAGCCTCTATGTATTCGTATAGCAATCTGCCTAGTTCACGGTTGTGATGTGTCTTGTTCTCGATAACCAGTCCGACTTTGCCGTCAATCAATTCCAGTAATTCTTTTAGTGTGGGAATATATTCGTTAGTCCCTTTTAACTTGAATTCTTTTAGCTCTGCAGAGGTCAGTTTGCTGACTTTTTGGTCAACTCCGCACATGCGAATCAGATTGCTGTCGTGAAAGACGGCAAAATCACCGTCTGCAATTAAATGAATATCAATTTCTATATTGTAGCCTTTGTCAATTGCTCTTTTAAAAGCAGCCAGCGAATTCTCCGGCGCGGCGTCGCTGTGTAAGCCTCTATGCGCAATAGGGACATAATAAAGCCAATTAAAATCGTTCATTACTACCTCCAGTATAAAGTTATATATTATTATAGCAAAATACATTTAATATGTAAATATAATTGCCAAATTTTGTCGCAAGCTATATAATGAGCGAAAGACAGGAGGTATTATGGACAGTAGTCATATACGCAATTTTTGTATTGTGGCGCATATTGACCACGGAAAATCTACATTGGCTGACAGACTGATGGAGAATACTGGTACGGTTTCTGAGCGTGAATCTAAAGAACAGCTGTTGGACAGTATGGATATCGAAAGAGAAAGAGGTATTACCATAAAGCTTCAGCCTGTAAGAATGTTTTATAAATATGAGGGAGAGGAATATATGCTCAATCTCATAGACACTCCCGGACATGTGGACTTTACCTACGAGGTATCGCGTTCTCTTGCCGCTTGCAACGGCGCAATTTTGGTTGTTGACGCAACGCAGGGAGTTGAGGCGCAGACGCTAACTAACGTATATCTTGCATTAGACAATAATCTGG
>SACC01000101.1 GCA_009928745.1 Clostridia bacterium | reverse complement strand
GTTCTTAGACATATGCTGAGTGGATTTTATTATCTCTTTCGCCGCGTCGTGGAGGTCATCCTCGCTTGTATTATGCGATGAATAGACATTGTCTTCGCGTGATCTGCTGATTTTTGAAAAAAGAGACTTTAAGTCGGCTTGATACACAACGCAAAGCGCGGCAATCAAGAAGAACATAACATATCTTAATACTACGGTAGAGCCATAAAGAATCTTGCCCCCGTTCAACGCGGACAGCACATTTACGACTATAGTAACAACAATAAAGCATACCAAAATAGCAGCAAGACGGAGATTATTCTTGCGTATGATAAACACCATTAGCAACGCTACCGCTACTACTAGTAGTACCAAATCCACTGTTGCCCAGGCATTAAGATTTTTTAAATACAATTCAAATGCATTCATAATTTTATTTTATACCATAACATATTAAAAGAAAAGCGTTATTAACGAGAAAATCAAAACTCATTAAAAATATCGTCCTCTTTTTCTGTCTTATCTTCAGATTGGCTTTCAATATTTGTTTCTGTGTTATCCGAAGAATCAGCTGTGATAGTTGGCGGAGCGTTTCTTGTAATCCTGTTAGCCCTTGACGATAGTACGCCTAGCGCTATAGCTAATCCAATAAGCATCGCCCATTTTAATATTTTTCTCACGATATCGCTTGTCAAATTATCATATCTGTTATCAGATAACGCTGTCTCAAAGGTCTGCTGCAATCCTTCTTCCTGTACTGTTAAAGTTACAAAGTTGACAACCGTATTCAATTTTGTCCTGATTGCTGTTTCGCCGTACATATCGATAAAATTCTCCAATGTATCGCTGCCTTTGCCTGAAATATTAGGCTTAGTCGCCGATTCGGAGGCTAATATGCCGCCCCAGTTATAGCCGAATATATTTACGCTGGGTATACCGTTTTCGATAAAAACTGCATTACTCGAATCTAAGCCTTTATGAGAATAGGGAAAAATCGTCTGAGCAGTATCCAATATAAGATTCCTATTACTAGGCGCAGGTAAAATATTGATATCGTTATCGCTGATTATTTTATCTATAAAAGTACCGTGCGAACGCTTCATCTCGTCATAATACGCATAAAGGTTATCGCCTCCGCCGACGCCTACAAGGTTAATCATACCTAGAATTTCTTGTGAATTTTGTTCTATAAAAGCGTATGAGCCTGCGTTATCAAGCAATTCTGCGCCAAAAAATACGAACGCTATATCAAAAGATAACTCAACCGCGCTAAGATTGCTTGCAATAGCTAGTAACGCCGCTACTCCCGTGCCGTTATCATACGCGCCCTCGCCTCCGATAACCGTTGTTGTGGTTAGCGGTCTGCCGGCAAGATTGCCGTAGTGCGTGCCGATAACCATCAGCTTTGCGTCTGGATTCGCGCTGCGTTTATAAGCTACTACATTCTGGCTTGACTGCTCTACTTCGTCAATTTGCGAATAAAACAAACTGACCTTTTCCAAAAAATCAAAAGGTTCAATCATATCTGCCGCTACGCCGTAGCCGTATGTCTCAAGTATCGCGGCAATATATGAAGCTGCTGTCAGTTCGTTATCGGTAGCAACCGTGCGGTTAGGACAATTAGTTACAAAATTTACAAAAAGCTCATAAGTCGTGTTGTCCGCCTCGCCTTCTGCCATTGCGTTAATCGGAAGAGCAAAAGAAAACATAATGGAGAGCGCAATTATTATTAACACAAACACATATATAATTTTTTTCATAATCATACCCCCAAAATAATTCTTAGAAAAATAATTACGCCGAACGGAAGGAGCAATGCATTAAAAGCGCGGCTGCATTTCTCGGGAGGCATAATATTTTGAAGGTCAAAAGCCATAACAACTATTGCGCCGATTTCTATAAATACTCCTATTACAAGGAACAATGAATAGCTTAAAGGGAATATATACATAGGTATATTAAGTAACGCTACCGCGAATGCTCCAATGCTTAAATACCCCGAAGCTATGCTTTTAAAGGATAGATAATCAATAGGGAGCAATCTGTCCGATGCGTTGGGAAGTGACAGAGTTTTTTTGATATGGCGGGTATTGGCGATTCTATAACCGATAAGCATGAACAATCTTACGACCAGCGCATATATTATTCCTGAAAAAATAATTGTAGTGAATAAGCCTACATAGCTTGCCTCAACTACAATATTATTAATAGAGAAATTACGCAAGGAGTAATTATAGCTCATCTGAATGGAAAAAAGCTTTCGCAAAGAGCCTGCGACTATCAACATCAGTAAATTAAGCCATTTTGGCATTTTAACAAAATATTTACTCACTTCTCCTCCTTTCTATCGCCTCTGCAACGGCAAGCTCCAAGGCGCTTTCCACACTTATCTTGCCGGATTTGAATTCGAATTCAAGATTGTATAGCAGCTTCAGCAGATCAAACAGATCTTTCGCGCCATACTTTTTTGCTATTGCTCTCGCCTTCTTTACGGGATATTCTTTCGCTGACAAAGACGCTGCAAGCTCCGAATCACTCATTGCGCTTATTTTTGCATAGAAAACCATACGGTAATATGAAGTAATATTTGAAAGAAAACGGCTGTACTCTCCGGTAGAATGGGTGAGCGTGTTGAGTGAGCCGTAAGCGTCCATATAACTTCCCCTGGCTACTGCGTCCGCAAAATGGTAGATCTGATAGGTGATATTCGGAGTAACGCATTCGCGAACCATATCTGCGCTGATACAACCATTTTCTCCGGCATAAGCAACAAGTTTTTGCAACTCAATATCGATTATAGCCATATCGAGTTCTGCGCAGACTGCAAGTAACCGCGCCGCATCTGATGAAATGCTTGAAGCATACTCCGCGCACCGCTCTTTGATAACCGCAGTTACTGCAATTTCGGTTAAATGTGTGAAATTGTACTTTTTGCAATTTGTATGAGCAATAGTTTCCGAATTGTAAAGTATTAGCGCCGCGCCGTTAGAAGGATTATCAAGATATTTTATTATCTTTGTTTTATCTTCATTACTGAATTTGTCATAATCCTCAAAAACTACGATTTTGTAAGGACTGAACATAGGGAACATATCAAGCGCGAACATACCCTCGTCTATTTTTGTCGGGGAAGTCAACACCACAAGGTCAACGCTGTCAACTAACCCAACCAGCTTTTTATAGGCTTTTTTTGCCCAAAATGCGTCCTCGCCCGTTATAGAATAGCAAGGCGCAAGATTTCCCGAATCTATGTGATTGACAAATTCATCATACAACATCTTTATTCAATTGATGAGGTAGCCACAATATTTACTCCGCTCCCGCATACATTATGTATTATCACATCTCCGATTTTTATCGGCAATTTTATTCTGATATTTTTTAAGGCGTCCAACACATTGAATATAATTTTTTTATCAATCAACTCAGCCGTTTTAACCGAAACAACCTTTCCGGTCTCAGTATGAACAAGAGAGGTTACCACGCGCTTTGGCGCGCTATACTCCTGCACGCCGTAATCGGTACCGCGCTTGCAAGTGTTTCCCTTAACTACTATTACATTACCGCTCTCGGTAATCTCCAAAGGACATCCCATCGGGCACATTATGCAGATAGTATTCATTTATACCTCCAGCGACAATACAATGTCACCATTTATCTTTGATTTGTCTAATTCGACGCTTTCCATTTCACCCGGTGAAAGTATCATATATTTTTTAGTCACTACATTCTCTCCGCCCGACGCGACAATTAATCTTGCATTTTTATAAACAGCGCCCACGCGGAAGTATAGCTTCACCTTGCCTGCGCCCGAATACACCTTTTGCGGCAACACATATCTCACGCCCTTCTCTGCGATTGCGGCATACGCCTTGCCCTCGATAAGCTCGCCTTTTGCATACTTTGCCGCCGCAACGCCGGCTATCGCGCCTTCTGCGCTGACGTTATCTACCAAGTCATGCACATGCAGCACATTACCTGCCGAGAATATACCTTTAAGCGAGGTCTGTCTGTTCTCATCGACTACAGCGCCTGCAGTAATCGGACTCATCTCAATTCCCATTCCGCTAACAAGGTCGTTCTCGGGAATCAAGCCGACGGACAATAACAGCGTGTCACACTCAACATATTCTTCCTTGTCTGTAAAGGGACGCAGTTTTTCGTCAACCGGCGCAATAAATATGCCCTCTACTCTTTTTCTGCCGACAATACGTGTTACGGTATAGCTGTATTTGAGCGGAATATTATAGTCGTCCAAGCATTGGACAATATTTCTTTTCAGTCCCGAGGAGTACGGCATAAGCTCTAGCACCATCTTAACTTCTGCTCCCTCAAAGGTCATTCTTCTCGCCATAATGAGACCGATATCGCCCGAGCCTAACACCACTACTTTTTTGCCGACCATATAGCCGTTAATATTTGACAATCTTTGCGCCATACCGGCAGTATATACGCCCGCTGGTCGGGTACCAGTAAGGTTGATTGCTCCCGCTGTGCGCTCGCGACAACCCATAGCAAGGATTATTGCGCCTGCCTCTACTTCCATAAATCCGCAGGAGGGAGTTATTGCGGTTATTGTCATATTCTCTTTATCAATAGTCAGCACCATAGCCTCAAGATATACCGCTATATTACTGTCTTTAACCTTTGCGCGGAATCTTTCAGCGTATTCCGGACCTGTGAGCTCTTCCTTAAAATAATGCAATCCAAAGCCGTTATGAATACATTGGTTGAGTATTCCGCCCAGTCTTGTATCTCTCTCAAACACCGCAACGCTCGAGCCTTGCTCATACGCCGATATTGCCGCCGCCATGCCTGCAGGTCCGCCGCCTATAATAACAACATCGTATTTCATAGCTGCGCCTCCTTAATCCTGCCAATGGCAATTTCGCTGCCTTCTCCGCCTTTTTTCACCGCTGTAATAGGTATGTTGAGTTCTCGCGACAATATCTCGATAATTCTAGGAGCGCAGAACCCGCCTTGACATCTGCCCATACCGGCGCGCGTTCTTCTCTTGATTGCGTCAACTGTAGTTGCGGGGACGGGAGAGTGAATCGCATTTACTATCTCTGCTTCACTCACCTTTTCACATCTGCAAATCAGTCTTCCCCACTTGCTGTCTTGCTTGATAAGCTCTTCCAGTTCGGATTTTGAAAGATTAACGAATTTTTTGTGAACAGGCAGAGCAAAAAAAGTGTCCTTTTCTGGTAACTCAATATAGCGGCTTACCAGTTTGTTGACTACATATTCAGCAATAGCGGGCGCTGCTGTTAATCCCGGCGAACATATCCCCAACAACATAATATAGCCGTCGTTAATCTCTGACACTTTTACAATAAAATCATGTCCGACTTGAGTGCGTAAGCCAGAATATACGCGTATTACTTTGCGCAGATTGACAGCGTTATAAGTCCTTGCAACGCTCTGTCTGATTTTGTCAAGTCCGGCTAGAGTAACCTCGGTATTCTCGCAGCAGTCTGTAGGAACTGAGGTTGGTCCGTATATCGCGTTACCGTCTGCTGTCGGAGCTACCAATATACCCTTGCCGTTCTCA
>SACC01000625.1 GCA_009928745.1 Clostridia bacterium | reverse complement strand
CCTCATCATTATCCTAATCTTGAATGAAAAGCGCCCTGCCAGCCCCGCAACCGTTGCAAGGCAGACAAGGCGCTTCTCGTTCAAAGAGCGTTATGCCTTTGTGTTGTGCTTATTCTTGAGCGTATACGAGTATGCCGTTGAAGCTGAACTGAGTTCCGTTATTAACTGCGAACGTCGTCTCTGCAGCCCCGAACGCGGTCGAATCCGGAGTAGCTGCGACTATCGTGTAATAGTCGTTCCCGGTTGCGGGAACCGCAACAACCGAATACACACCCTCAGCAAGCGTATAATATGTGGTGCCTTCAACAAGCGCTGCGATATCTTCAAAGTAAGTTACCGCGTAATACTGTCTCGACGCAAAATATGTTTCGTCGTTAACGCAAGCAGTGAATGTTGCGCCTACTGCGGACAACACGGGATAAGCGCTGCCGGCGGCAACCGTAACCATCCACCATTCGCCTGCGGCATATTCCCAATAGCCCTGAAGCGAAGCGTAATCCGCGCCCTGCTTGTCGGTGGGATAGTAAAATACGGTGCCGTCTGGCAGCGCCGCGAATTCGGTCGTAGAGATGTATTCGGTCAGAGCGCTTTGCAGCTCCTGAGTCGCTACGGACTGATTGGCTTTCTTAACTACGTATGAGAAAGTGGGAATAAGTACAGCGGCGAGTATTCCTATGACCGCAATCACTATTACCAATTCAACGATGGTAAAACCTTTTTTGCTTCTTTTCATATTTTCTCCTCCTAAATCTCCCTTTTTTACAATGATGGGGATATTTTTAATTATATTATGGGAACACCCGCTTGTCAACAAAGAAATTTTACTTTAAGAAAATTTAATATCCGACACATATGTACGACTTTTTTGCCCGAAAACGTCCTATTTTATCTCCCGAAGCGCCGCCGCAAGATGGAAACACATTGTGTTTATACGATGCGCGTTGGTAATAATCTTCGCCGGAAAGCACAAAAGGCGTAACCGGACAACGCATATGTCAGCGATTAATTTAAGTTAATGTTTTGTAAAATATAAGTAAAATAATA
>SACC01000624.1 GCA_009928745.1 Clostridia bacterium | reverse complement strand
GTATAACCGTTCAATATGTTGAGAGGATATATGAATTATATTAAAAATAAGATTTTCCAAAAAATTATCGGTACGGTATTAGGAGTCGGGCTACTTGTGCTTATCGCGTATCTTATGGTAAAATGCGCGTGAATTAAACACATATTCGGGAAAGCGATAACGGTATCGGGATATAAATAATTAAGGACTTATAGAATATTTTTTTTAATTCAATGGGGTTAATCTGGCCCATTAATTTATTTATATAATACATATAGAATAAAGCGTTTTTGCTTGTCTGACCGAACAAATTTTTTTTATTAAAATTCCGTAAAAATTATTGACAGCCCGATTTTGTTGTGGTAGCATAAAATAAAATATAGAAAGGCGTGGATCGAGAGAAGTAGTGTAAGAGATGCGTTCACAGTGAGTAGGGAGCAGTGGGAACCCTGTAGCGGCGCTTATATGAATAACACTCGGGAGCCGTGAACCGAACCTCGTTCGTCGGGCAGTAGGTAAGCCGTTATGCGGTGCGTGAAGCCGCAGTAACTTGATGGAGTTACGACAAAGGGATCGCCCAAAGCGATAAGTTAGGTGGCACCGCGAATAGCAGCTATTCGTCCTAATAAGACGTATAGCTGTTTTTATTTTTGCGGAGGTAGAACAATGTGTTCAATCATGGGTTACTTAGGAAAATCGGTTACCAAAGAGGAATTCAAGGCCGGACTTGACAAGACCGTCGCACGCGGGCCGGATATGCAGAAAATAGCCGAAGTTGAGGACGGCTTCATCGGCTTCAACAGATTGTCGATAATGGGGCTTTCGCCCGAAGGAATGCAGCCTTTTGAGCTTGATAAGGATTTGGTCGTCTGCAACGGCGAGCTGTACTGCTTCCGTCCGAAAAAGACGGAGCTGTCGAAAAAATACGCCTTTAGAAGCGGAAGCGACTGCGAGATAATCCTCCCGCTTTACAAAGAGTACGGTGTGGATATGTTCAAAGACCTTGACGCCGAATTCGCAATGATTATATACGACAGCAAAAGCAAAAGTTTTATCGCAGCGCGCGAT
>SACC01000623.1 GCA_009928745.1 Clostridia bacterium | reverse complement strand
ATCATAAGTTGCCAAACAAGAGTCGGCATATCGCTGTTTCTTTTATAAAAAAGCGAATCAAAAACAGGTGCCGTAAATCTGTGTTCACCTTTTTTACCGTCATCCTTTTTAGCTATTTCAAAAGCATTACGGACAGAAGCGACGGCTTTTTCATAATCATTATTATGAATGTAAAATTCAGCGCGGCATTTTTCTATCATCATAAGCGAATCGTTGTAGTAAAGATAATTTTGATCGGGTATTACCGTCTTTATAATATTTTCTGCCGTATTCAAAGAAGCAGAATCGTTCCAAGTCATTTCCCTGATAAGATCGCGCAGCTTTTCATCAATCAGTTTCTGACGGTGACGGCGCAGTTCTTTTTCGGTGAGACAGCATTTTAACAAACAATCTTTATTCTTGCTTTTATATGCCCATTCTATCGCTTCGTCGCGCATACCGCTTGTTACGAGAATACTTACCAACATATCGACAACGGAATCAAAATCGGGGAATTGCTCTGTAAGACGGAGCGCATGGCATCTGGCAAGATCAAGATATCTATCCGCTTGTATATTGTCTTTGCTTTGCGATAAAAAATACTCGTCGCACATACGGCGGTATAAAAACGTTTCGTCATTGGGAAATTCAAGGAGGGCTTCGTTTACGAACTCTATTAATTCCTCCGACCCTTCCCCGTATTGCTGCAATATTTTCTGCCACTTCAGTTCGTATTCCTTGCGTCTGTTTTGGTTTCCCAACAGCTCGTCCGTGCTCATCCCAAGAGCTTGAGACAGCGGCACGATCTGTGAAATATCCGGCATTCCGCCTCCGGTTTCCCATTTAGAAATTGCCTGAGTCGAAACGCCGACAATTTCGGCAAGCTGACTTTGCGTCAGTTGTTTTCTTTTTCTGCGCGTTTTAATTCTCTCGCCTACCGACATACGAATTCCTCCATATTTTCTATGGTAAAAGGTTATCATATTATTTCGGCTGTGTCAATCAACAGTTTATGTTGCGATATCTACGGAACGTGGATTTTGAATAATTATATAGATTCTGTAATAT
>SACC01000622.1 GCA_009928745.1 Clostridia bacterium | reverse complement strand
AAAACTTATAAATTGGAGGAAAAAATGAATAACCTTGACGTTAAACTTGAAGCTGCTGGTGCAGGAATAAAATTATGGCAAATCGCAGATAAGCTCGGGATCACCGATAGTAGTTTTAGCCGTATACTCCGACGCGAATTATCACCCGAATACAAGCAAAAAATTCGTCACATTATAGCCGAGATGAAAGGAAGTGAAAAACATGCCGCGGATTCGAACAATTCAAGAAGCTTATAAATCTATCAAAGAAGCGGACCCTGACACATCTTTAAGCCCCTTCGCTATACGCCGCCTTATCTTAACCGGTACCATACCATCAATAACAGCAGGAAACAAATATTTAATCGACTTAGACGCACTAGAGAATTATTTGTCAAATCCGGTTCCGAAACCGCAAGCTGCAATCATTACCGGTGTTATCCGTCCTGTTTCTGATAAAAGGGCGTGATACGTTATGCAACATATTGACTTCGTCACAATATCGGAGCGGGTTGACATAATCGAAGTGGCAGAACGATATGGTGTGCCCGTAATTAAAAACAAATCAATCTGTCCTTTTCATGCCGAAAAAACCGCAAGTCTTTCGTATTATCGCAATAAATACAATTGCTTTGGCTGCTTAGCGCACGGTGATGCTGTCGATTTCGTTTCTAGACTTTTAAATTTATTACCCACAGAAGCAGCAAAAAGAATAAACGCTGATTTCGGTTTAGGATTAAATCTTAACGAACCTGTTTCGACCGCTGCAGTATCGGATTATTTAATTCGTAAACGCCGTCTTAAAGCGTTTCGGGAATGGGAGCTAAAACTGTTCATCGCATTATGCGAGGAACGGCGCAGAATAAATGATGTGATACGCGGTTATCGCGGAAACCCCGAAGTCGAACCGCCGAAAGAGTTTACCGACGCGCTCAGTAAAACAAGTATAACGGATTATTATATTCATGTACTGACGGTTTCATCGGAGGACTATAAAATAGAATGGCTGTCAGAGAACCGCGAGGGAGTTGAAAGCGTTGCAGGAAGATTTTTTAGATAGCATTATAC
>SACC01000621.1 GCA_009928745.1 Clostridia bacterium | reverse complement strand
AAAACCGCCCGTTGGCAAAAATATAGAATTTGCCAACGGCAAATTAAAATCATTATCAAAATATACCGTTCGATAAATTGTACTCCCGCTAAGTGTCCAGCCGGTAACATTTGCGGTGGTAAAACTCTTTTCCGCGCTACTCTCACTTAAGGTAAGCGTATAACTTTTGGGATTGTAATTGACAAAGAAATAACATCCGTTGCCATAAGTTGTCCTTAGGTTTGTAAGGGTTATTTCCAAAACGCTGTAGGAGCTTGTACCGGCAGCTGTAGCGCTACCGTTAAGAGAAGGCGCCGAAGTGGTATAATACCAGTTACTTCCAGTATAGCCTGCCCCCGAAGAAAGGGTGGCTTTGCCCAAATAAAAATTATAAATTCCCGTATCGTCACTGCCTGATGTAGCTGCTGAAGATCTGTTATTGTACTTATAATATAACGTCGTCCAACCACTGCTGGCGGTAAAGTTGGTCATGTTTAAGTAGGGAACAGAACTGCCGTTATATGCATAAGCTACATAATTTTTTATCGTGTCCCACTTGCCTGCCGAACCTGTGGTTTTGGGATAGCCTGTACCTAGACGTATACTCGGCGCAAAGCTGTAATTAACGGTAACCTTAAAATCATATAAAGAAAAATTAATCTTTCTGTTGCCGGGCCAAATTACGCCGTCTACCCTCAAATATGTATGTATGGTAACGTATTCGTAACATGACGCGTTACCGTTGTACGCAGGCGTTGTTCCGTTTGCACTAAGTGTAGTGGTTTTGCCTGTATCAGTCAAAGTCGTAGAAGAACCTGTCTTAGAACCGTCTCTCACTGCGGCGATAGGACTGTTGGAATATTCCATGCCGATAGCATAATTGTGGTCATCGCTATTATTATTTTTTGCGACGTAACTAACGGAAATACCGGTAACCAGTCCTGCCTTTGCCATATCCTTAACGCCAACGGGAAGTCTTACGTTAATTGTGCCGTATACGTAACCAGAGGTCGTATGCAAGTTGGTTCCGTAAGAAACGGTAACGCCGTTGGAATAATCGGATATAGTCATCCCC
>SACC01000100.1 GCA_009928745.1 Clostridia bacterium | reverse complement strand
TGGTTATCCTCCGCTTGTCACGCCTACAAGCCAGATAGTTGGTACGCAAGCAGTATTCAATGTATTATTCGGCAGATATAATAATGTAACCAAAGAGACAAAGGCGTTACTGAAAGGCGAGTACGGCAAGTTGCCGGCTGAGCCCAATCCCGACATAGTAAAATTAGTACTTGGCAATGAAGAGCGCATTACCTGCCGTCCAGCAGATCTTTTGAAACCCGAACTTGAAAGTTATAAAGAAGAAATAAAAGAATATATTGAACAGGAAGAGGATGTGTTATCTTATGCGCTGTTCCCGCAGGTCGCTCTTAATTTCTTTAAGAAAAGACAGGCGGCAAAATATGCTTTTGATGCTGAACTTGCCGATAAAAAGAATCAAGTTCACCCTATCTAATAAGATTGCTATATGAATATATTACTGGTTAATGATGATGGAATAGATGCTCCAGGAATAATAACGCTTGCAAAGGCGTTATCTCCTTTTCATAACATAATTGTGGTCGCTCCTGACAAACAGCAGTCTGGAGCAAGCCACGCTATTTCTTTTCATAAGCCGTTAACCTACAAAAAACAAGAATTTTGTTGCGCAATTACTGCTTATTCGCTTACTGGCACTCCTGCGGATTGCGTAAAATTCGGACTGGATGTTATATGCAAGGATATTAAGATTGACGCTGTGATATCGGGTATCAACGATACTCTTAATGTAGGTACCGATATATGTTACTCGGGTACTGTCAACGCTGCGCTTGAGGGTACGGTGCTAGGAATAAAATCCATTGCAGTATCCCAAAAATGCAAAGACGGTGATTACAGCTTTTCCTCAGAATTTGTCAGAGAAAATCTTGAGAAATTTTTATCTATGATAACCAATCCTAATACAATAATTTCTATCAATATTCCGTTTACCCAAAAATCTGATATTGTTGGCATCAAGGTGGCTCCGGTCGGAGTGAACAGATACTTGGACAAATATATTGTCAAGGATAACGGCTATTATCTTATCGGCGATCCTATTACCGTTAATAATCCCGTGCATTGCGATGTAGAATATGTAAAAGAGGGCTATATAGTTATCACTCCGCTATCGCTGCAATTTACCGATTTTTCTGCGCTTAAAATGTTGGAAGACAGGGTGGAAGAGTTATGCTTGTAATCGGAGGCGGCGCAGCTGGTATGCTTGCCGCGTTGATTGGCGCGCGGCAAGGCGCAACAGTAACAATACTTGAACGCAATGAAAAACTGGGGAAAAAGTTATATATAACGGGTAAGGGCAGATGTAATATAACCAATTCATGTCCAAAAGAGGACTTTTTTAAGAACGTTACTAATAATCCGAGATTTATTATGTCTGCGCTCAATACCTTCAGTTCGGAAGATACTATCAATCTTTTTGAACAGTTAAGAGTACCGCTTGTTATTGAGCGAGGCAACCGTGTTTTTCCATCTTCTAATAAATCCAGCGACATAATCAACGCTCTTTTGCGCGAACTTGTGCGCGAGGGAGTAGAAGTCAAATATAGTACCCGTGTAAAAAGCATATATAAAGACGGCAATGAGTTTGTAGTAATCACCGATAACGGCGCATATAGGAGTATGACTGTTGTGCTTGCAACAGGCGGAGTCACCTATAAAGCTACAGGCTCCACAGGAGACGGATACGAATTCGCAAAAACATTCGGTCATAGTATCGTACCTTTAAAAGGTTCGTTAATCGGCGTTATTACAGATAATACTTCCGCTTTGAGCGGACTCACGTTAAAGAATGTCGGGGTAACCGCTGTACTTAACGATAAATGTATTGCCTCTGAATTCGGTGAGCTTTTGTTCACGCATATTGGCTTAAGCGGACCGACCATATTATCATTAAGCAGCTTAATTAACAGATTCGCCACAGATAATCTATATATCAAAATTGATTTGAAGCCTGCGCTTGACAACTTGGCGCTTGACAAAAGAGTGCTTAGGGATTTTACTGCCAATGTCAACAAAAAACTTGTTAATTCCCTTGACGAGCTTTTGCCTAAGTCACTTATTGCCGAAGTTATAAAACAAAGCGGATTATCGGGCGACATAGTCGTCAATCAGATGACAAAAGAACAAAGAACCGCCCTTATTGATACACTTAAAGGTCTAAAATATAAAATTAAAGCTTTTGATGATATAAATAATGCTATAATTACTAGCGGAGGGATATGCGTCAAAGAGATTAATCCGAAAACAATGGAGAGTAAGCTTGTAAAAGGATTATATTTTGCAGGAGAGATAATTGATGTTGACGCATTTACCGGCGGTTTTAATCTCCAAATAGCTTTGTCAACGGGCTATGTAGCCGGAGAAAGCGCCGCATACGCTGAGAATACTAATGAGGTGGAATTATGATTAATATCGCAATTGACGGACCGTCGGGAGCAGGTAAAAGTACAATAGCAAAAATAATTGCCAAAAAACTAAATATTATTTATCTTGATACTGGGGCAATGTACCGCGCTGTTGCCTGGAAAGCTATTTCATTAAATATCGAACCTAACGATTCGGAGAGGGTTAAAATGTTCCTAGATGCGTTAATAATAGATATTAAGTATATAGACGGCGTACAATATATTTTCGCAGATGGAATTGATGTTACTAATGCAATACGTGAGCATCATATGTCAAAAGCCGCTTCCGATATATCAAAAATACCCGAGGTTAGATTAAAGCTCGTAGATATGCAACGGGATATAGCGTCAAAGAACGATGTAGTGCTTGACGGCAGGGATATTACCTCATATGTATTGCCCAATGCAAAATACAAATTTTATCTGACAGCAAAAGCCGAAGAACGCGCGAGCAGAAGAGTAAAAGAGCTGGCAGAAAAAGGTCAGCATATCGAATATGAAAAAATGCTTGCCGATATTATTGACAGAGATTATAATGACAGTACGAGAGCCTTTGCGCCTCTTACAAAAACCATAGACAGTGTGGAAATAGACAGCACCGCAATGGGCATTGAGGAAGTCGCAAATATTATATTAAGTTATATCGAGGAGGCATAATAGTGCTATTTTACAGGATTGTCAGAGCCATATCGTATCCGTTTTTATCATTGATTTTTCCTACAAAAATAATTGGGAAGAATAATTTTATTCACGAAAAGGCAGTAATATGCTGCAATCATTATTCTTCCTTGGATTCAATATTAGTAGCCACCAAGCTTATGCGCGAGGGCTGTCACTGCATAGGCAAGGAAGAGGCATTTAAATCAAAAATCAGCGGCTGGTTTTTGCGAAAAATGGGCGGGATACCCATAAAAAGAGGGGAAAACGATCTTGTTGCCTACCGCAAAATACTCAACGTGTTAAAAAGCGGAAAACAATTGTTGATTTTCCCAGAGGGAACTCGCAACAAATCAGAATGCGCGGATATTGCGCCTTTTCATACAGGCGCAGCATTGTTTTCCATCAAAAGCAACGCACCGATAATCCCGATATTGTTATATGGAAAACCACGCCCGTTCAAAAAGAACTTTATAATTATTGGCGAGCCTTTTTCGCTTGAAAAATTTGCTTCGCTGCCATCACGGGAGATGAAAGAAAAAGCTACCGAAGAACTATATTCAAGAATGTTTGAAATGCAAAAGAATTTTAATAATATGATTCAAAGCTCCGAAAGGAGATTGTTGACGTGAGAATAAGCGTTGCCCGAACTTGCGGCTTTTGCACGGGAGTCAACCGCGCGATAAGACTAGCGACCAGCGAAATTAACAAGCCGGTATACATTCTGGGCGAGCTTATACATAATGAAAGAGTGCTAAAATCCTTCGCAGAACAAGGTATCTTAACGATTAATCTAGAAGAAGCGCTTAAGCTGACTAGCGGTACGGTGATAATAAGAGCGCACGGCATCTCGCCGCAAGTCCGAGCAAAACTTAATGAGACAGCATTAAAGATTGTAGACGCAACTTGCCCTAATGTGCTAAAGATACACGAAATCGTTAAAAAAGGTGTAAAGCAAGGCTCAAAAATTATAATAATCGGCAACGGCAAGCATCCTGAAGTAATCGGTATTAACGGCTGCGCTGACGGAGAAGCAATAATTATTGAAGATGAAAATTTACCTTCTTTTGAAGGAGCAAATTCGTATATATGTGTAGTTCAGACAACTTTTAATGAAAAACAATATAATATAATAATAAATAAGCTTAAAAATAATATAAAATTGCTTGTCAATTATAATACTATTTGTTATACTACAAAAGTACGGCAGAGTGAGGCAGAAATGCTATCTTTGCAGTGCGACGCAATGTTCGTAATTGGTAGTAAAATTAGTTCTAACACCTGCAAACTTTATGAGTTATGCGGTAGAAATTGTAAGAACACATATCTAATTGAGAATATTGAAGACCTAACAAAAGTTACAAATAAAATTGGTATACAAAAGTTGGGTATAACAACAGGAGCATCAACTCCCAAAGAGTTGGTTATGGAGGTAATTTTAGTAATGAGTAGCGAAGTTGAAAGCGTAAAAATCGAAGATTGCGCGCAAGAAGTGGCAGCAGTTGACACAACTGCAACCGAAGCAGTTAATGTTGAGGTTAAGAAAGCAACAGAAGTTAAAAAAGTCAAGACAGAACGTAAGATTAATAATATGGAAGACGTTATGAATGCATCAGTGTTCGGACTCCGTGAAGGCAAGAAGGTAAAATGCACGGTTATTAAAGCTGACAGCACAGGCATATTAGTTAATTTTGGCGGTAAGAAAGACGGTTTTATTGACAGCGTAAAGGCAGGTCTGGAGAATTATGACGCTTCGCAATATAAACCCGGTGATGTTTTTGAAGCTGTTGTCGTTGAGAACAAAACTAGCAGCAAAGAATGCATTATGTTAGACAAGCGCGTTATAGACGAAGTCCTTGATCGTCTTTGTGAAAAAAAGAACAGATGCTAAAGCGACAAGCAGAAATGGTTCCTTGAACATCACACCGCCCATGACGAAAAGCGCTGCTAAGAAAATCGCCGGCGAGTAGGGCTTCGCTTTATCAGTATCAATGTTGAATACTACTAAAACATAAAGACAAATAAATGCAGCACCGAGAGCTTCGACCTGCATCTGACCACTGCGGATCTGACTATAAAGCATAACACATGCTCCGAATGCGCCAGCACAGGTATACATCAGTGCTTTCTCAAAGCTTTCCGCTTTCCTGTTGCGATATATCAATATGGCTGACATCAATGGGACCGATCCGATGATCACAAGACAAATAAAACTGAAAATATTTCCGATGAACACGTCTCCGTTAACAATAAATGAAAAGGCAGATAACAGAAATATTCCCGGTGGTTTTGTTTCGAAAAGATCCGCATACGGTTTGAGTCCATTCAGATAGCCTCTTCCAACTGTCCAGTATATCGGATTATCCCAGGTAAACGAGTATTGCAGTTCACATGTCATTCGGTCAATGATCTGCCTTATACAATTGCAGACTGACATAAGGAGCATGAATACAAAAGCTGTATACCATACTGCGTTGTGTTTCAATTGTTTCTGACCATCAATGTCATTCATCTTCACCATTGTACATCTTCGTCTGTAAATTTACAACAAATGTAGTGTGATCAA
>SACC01000620.1 GCA_009928745.1 Clostridia bacterium | reverse complement strand
GATCAGCACCATTGCAAACGATGCGGAAAATAACGCGGTCAGCTTCGCAAAGGCAAACGTCAGCCGGCCGTGTTTTACCGTACGTAAAACAGGCAGAAGGTCAAAGCTGTAATCATCTGTATAGACTGCGGCAGTAAATATAAAAATTATAATCGCCAGATAAACAATATCATAAGAATAAAGAAAATATCTGCCCGATAAAATGAAATCGCTGTCGCCTAATTGCACACTTTCCGCAATATGCCCGTATATATTCAATACATTCGTTTCATATTCGGTCTGAAGACCTGCTGTTTCGTATTGGATTTCAAGATTCTGTTCCGCTGTATTACATACCAGGCGCAGGTTTCGATAAAATTCATCGGCAGAGGTTACGGTGGAAACCACGGTTTGTTTTGTTGCTGCCAAATTATTGCCTAATATTTCACCCGAAGATATACTGTCAATGTCAGAGCCTGTATATAAATAAAATGTAATAATATTTAAAACCAATAAAATAATAACCGCAAAAACTTTTTTTGTATCAGAAAAGAAGCGGTATAAAATATATCCGTAGCACTTCATAATCAATACATCACATAGTCGGCTGCAATGCGGATAACTTCGCCGTTTTCAAGTGAAACACCGGCTATACCGTTGATGACACCGAGTTTGTTGTCTTTTGTATACGGTTCCTTTAATTGAGAATAGAATATCCCATCGTATACCGTATATGTTTCACCTAAATTATATCCCCGATCAGGTAACTCACTGAGTACAGCCACCTCAGCACCAACCTTTGAACCGGCTTCTTCAGCACCTACCGCATATACTTTATTCCCGTTAAATATAGTAGCTGTCACACGGGTAATTACGTATTCATTCTTTTCGTTATATACCGGATAATCCCATTTAAATCCTTCAATCGGGTCATATATCGAATAATATAAAATGTCATTATCATAACAGAACCATGTAATGTTTTCATACAACAAATCATGTTCATCTGTCGCCGTGTTGAGGCGGTATAAATCACCGTAATGCTCATTTTCATTCTGTGTAAGATAATATATATAT
>SACC01000619.1 GCA_009928745.1 Clostridia bacterium | reverse complement strand
CTGATACACCACTCCCGCGAGAAAACCTTTGAAGCGTCCAAGCTCTTTATAGTTGGAAAGCGCACAATTGATTAGCGAAACATAATACGATTTTGTCAATTCGTCGGATACGGTCATAGGCACTGCGGATTTCAGATATTCGATATAGCCGTCCGCCTCCGCCTCCGCGGAATCAAAGCTCTTGAGCCGCTCGACAACGTCCGCGGAGTTAGCGTCCCCTCTCGTACCGGCGCTAAGAACATAGCGGAAGCGCTTGGTCTCGCCCTTTTTGATATTGCCGCCGAACTTGAATTGCGTATAAAAATTCCCTATCCTCTCTAACGCCTCGCCGTTAGAGCTTAATGCAAAATCAAGATAATAATCTCCGAATATATCGTTATGTATATACAGACAATCGCCGCAATCTTTTATCCCCGGCTTTTTGGGGAACACAAATCGCTTAATTATAGAAAATAGGGTCTTAAGACTGAATCTCGAACCGAAAAGCTCCTTAGCGTAGGACGCAAAATCTATGCCGTAATTGACAACGGATTTGAACTCGATATCACTTGCCGCCGCGCTTATTGCGACTTCAGAATATACCGCGTTATTATTGTTGTCCAAGAATTGTTTGATTACGAAATCCGCGCCAGAAGAAGAGAACTCGACAACTTGCTTTTTCCCAATCATCGTAACGCGTTTTTTTGTAAAATAGTCGACGGGCGCGCCGTTGACGCTGAAAAGCGGATAATAGGATGAGAACACCGAAAATTTATTGATTACCGCGTATTTCGAAACCGCGCCGCGACCGTCGAACTGCGCGCTGATAAGGTTGTTGGCGACGTCGTAGCAACTTTTTTCAAAGAACGGCGATACCGCCTGAATAGCTCCGCCGATGTAATTAACACCCATTCGTTTTTGCTCCTATATGTATTCTTCCGCCCGTAACGCAAACAGCCTTTAGGAACGAATTATTAATAATTATACCACATAATAAGGACTGGTAATAGCTATTTCTCCTTTTACTCCCTCGACCGTGCCTAACACCTCGATTCTAAAATGCCCTTTCGCCGCTTTT
>SACC01000618.1 GCA_009928745.1 Clostridia bacterium | reverse complement strand
ATTTCCCTCAACCGTAAAGCCTAAACTCTCTGCAACCCTTTTCTTTTCATCTGTGGACAGCGTAAGGCTTTTAATGAAGTTAGCGACCGTTTGCTTTGCTTGTACCGCTGTAAGCCCTTTAAACTCGTTATCTTGCACGGTGTAACCACTTGCCATAATGAGGAATAGCTTTTGTTGTTTGGTAAGGTTAAGCCCTGCTATGTACTTATAGACGTTTATCTTTTTGCTGCCTGATATGATTTTGCCGTCTTTGTCTTGAACGCTCTCCATTTGCGATATTGTCTTAATAGCAGTTTTAAGTGTTTGGCTGTCAATTCCTGCCTTTACGCCTGTTTCATAAGTCAAGGTTTGTTTTTCGGATAATGCCGTATCTCCATTTTTCCAATATGCTTGCGATTCAGGAAGTGATGAACGCCCAAATAATGCCGCCTTAATGTAATTGCCTGTTGTCTGACTGACAGGGTACATAAGTTTCTTTCCGTCAGGCGTGTATCTGCCGCCCTTTGATACGTCCGTTAAACCCTCTATGGCTTTCTTAATTTGACCACCGCCAGCGGGAGGCAATAAGTAGTACAAAGGTTTAGTTAATTCCTTTGCGGCGAACGTAGACGTTCCTAACTGCGTAAAATCGGGTATCGCCGCATTTATCGGGAAACGCCCACCGCCTAAAAACGAACCAACAAACGGGACTTCTTCAAGTATGTTCTTTCCTAACGCAACCGTGCCCTTCCCAAAGCCCTCTTTCTTATAGTCATTAAACGCTTCAAAGGTTATTCCGATTGGGTCGAGTGCAGGTCTGCGCCCTGTTATAAGTTCATACAGATTGTTGAATAGCCATGCGCCTATAAGATATTTTAACAAAGCCCCCGCCAACCACTTTACGCCCTTTACCCTTGCCGCTCTCGGTAAATCTTTAAAGGCATAAGACAGTTGATTGTTTACCTCTACCTGAAACATTGTAAACAGTTTGCTTATTGGGTTTCTGCGCTCGAATATTGTCGGCAATGCACCCTTTGACCTATCGGCAATTATAGCAGCGGCGAATTTATCAGCGTCC
>SACC01000617.1 GCA_009928745.1 Clostridia bacterium | reverse complement strand
GCTGGTCACGGGTGAACACGCGGTTGTAGTTGGCGGCGAGGAAATAGATAAGTTCCAGTTCCTTGGGGGGCAGATCAACAGCCTTACCCTTTATTTTAAGTTCGTACTTCTGGAGAGAAATTTCTATGTTTTCAAATTTAATAAGCTCACCGTCGGCGGTGTCATGCTTGGCATAACGACGGAGTACAGCTTTAATTCTTGCGAAGACTTCTTTCATGTCGAGCGGCTTGACTATGAAGTCGTCGGCTCCCAATTCAAGACCTAAAACTTTGTCGATAGTTTCGCCTTTTGCGGTTATCATGATAATTGGCTTGGAAGAATGTTCGCGTATTTCGCGGCAGACCTGCCAGCCGTCTTTTTTCGGCATCATTATGTCGAGAAGAACAAGGTCGGGTTCATACATACGGAAAGCGGTTACGCCTTCGACACCGTCTGATGCGGTTTTGACTTCATATCCTTCTTTTTCAAGGTACATTCTTAAAAGTTCGCTGATGTTGCTGTCATCATCGACAACGAGTATTTTTGTCATCATTGCAATATCCTCCATAAATGTCATTTAACTTTACAATACAAATTTTAATAAATATTTTACTTTGTGACATCACTATAACATTATGTACCCAGTTTGTCAATACCTTTTTGAAAAAAAATATAAAAATTATATATTATTGTTAAAAATAAATGATATAAATATATGTATTAAACTTATATATTGCAAATAACTTATATGCGTTGTATAATAACAAGAATAAGAATTATAGTCAGTGAGGTCATTTATATGAAACTCGGAATAGTCGGGCTTCCCAACGTGGGCAAATCGACGCTCTTTAACGCGCTTACAAAAGCGGGTGCCGAAGCGGCGAATTATGCCTTTTGTACGATAGATCCAAATGTAGGCGTGGTGCCCGTTCCCGACAAGCGTCTGGACGAGCTTGCCAAAATATATAATCCCGAAAAATATACCCCGGCAACCGTTGAGTTCGTGGATATCGCCGGCCTTGTCGGGGGTGCTTCCAAGGGCGACGGACTGGGCAATAAATTTCTTTCCCATATAAGAGA
>SACC01000616.1 GCA_009928745.1 Clostridia bacterium | reverse complement strand
TAAACAATTGCCACTCGGTATTTGTTCAAATCTACGTAATAATCGATGACGACCACTCCTTCTTTTTCAAGTCGGGCTTTTTGTCCATCTTGACCCTTATCGCCGAAATTAACCGCCAATCGACCTTGGGAATTAACGACGCGATGACATGGAATGGTTATTGTTGGCGGATAACTATGTAGAGTGTTGCCAACCGCCCGAAAAGCTTTAGGATGATTAATATAACGAGCAATGTCTTGATAAGTGACGACATGCCCATAAGGGATTTTGCGGGTTGCAGCATAAACAAGTTCTTGGAAATCTGACATATCCTTCTCCTTACTAATTAGCGTATTTTTCAAGCAGCTGGGCGTAATCGATGCAAAAACGCATATCCTTTTCGCCTAGATTACCTTTATAATAGTGCTTTTTATCGTTAATACTATTAACTTGCATAAGCAACAAATGCGCATCAGCACGAGCAATGCTTGACACGCTTGAATAACCACATTCTACAAAAATCGTCGCCGCAAGTGGACCGACTCCATTAATGCGAACGAGGTCGGATAAGGCATACAAATAGTCATCGCTTACGTGATTTGCGGTTTCGTAGTAATCTTTTGTCGTTTTGATGCCCTTAGTCATAAGATTATCTACTAAGGCTTTCTCAACATCTGGAAAATCGCTCAATGGTATTGGTTTCTGAATGAGCGTTCCCAATTCCCTTTTTAAGATAGTCATATAATCACTGGTAAGAGCGCTGGTTACAAGTTTTTCTGTGGCTTTTTTGTCGGAAAGCAACTTCAAAAGCTGTTTGACGTTCTTGATTCCCATTTTTGTGAATAATGCAAACTTTTCGTCAATTCCATCCCATAGAAGGCGACGGCTCGGCAATAGATTCTGCTTCTTGAGAAGCTGTTTGTATTCGTCAATGTCCAAAGATGCCAAATTAATTCCGTATGACATATACATACCTCTATTTCTATTCTACTGACTAATGTTCGGCTATTCACTATTTTGTTTACAAATAAAAACCCCATCATAATGACAGGGTGTTGACATTTAAGTCAATTTTGTGTGA
>SACC01000615.1 GCA_009928745.1 Clostridia bacterium | reverse complement strand
CCTTTGCCGACAGCGCCGCCATGCGGTATGCGCGCGAACAGCTGGTGGCCCATATTCAGCAGCAGGGTGGTTTTGAGCGGGTGATGTTTTACCGCTTTCGGCTAATCAAAACTTACTTAAAACGGAGGTTATAACGATAGCGGCCGAAGTCGCTAATTATTCTTTGCCGACCGGCTTCCGGCGTTATGTGGCGCTGGCATATCGCGGCGCAACGGCTATTCAGATTAAGCCCGAAGAATATTACGCAAAAACTTTACGCGCGTCAACGCTCGATCCGATGTTTACCATTTGCAATGACCAGATAAGACTATTTCCGACACCCATAGCGGGGAATACTTGTGAAATCATGTTCATAGCTGAACCGGCCGCGCTTACTTCCGAAACATCGATATTAACCACAAAGGCTGAGTTTGATGATTTAATAATTATAACCAGCGTGTATTTCCTTTCACTTATGACAGGCGCGCGGTCTGAAACGGTTAAAGAGGCGGTAAGTGAACAGATAAAAGCGAAATCGATTTACTTTAATTCAAATGTCAACGAGGTGAAAAAATGAAGCACTTTATAGCGGTTATATGTATTATAATTACATTAGCGGCAAGCCCGGCGTTCGCGGACCAGACGCGCCTGCAAATGAGGGCGGCCGTCAGAGTATTGATAAACGAAACGGATAGCACTAATTCAAACTTCACCGACACGCAGATTAACGACGCGCTTAATTATTCTCTCGATTTATTATGCGACGTTCTGCCGGAAAGCGCGCAGTATAAAATGTTTCAGGTCGATGTAGGAGCGGCAACCACAAGCAGCGAAACGGTAACTTTACCGGCCGGATTTAAAAAGGTTATATCGGTTGAATTATATGGCAAACCGGCAATACCTATTAAATTAGAACAATGGTATTTGAAGCGCAATTACGCGACGGCAATCGATCCACATTACGCGATTATAAACACAAATCTTTTTTTATTACCCGCGAATACGTCGGCGACAAATCCTTATAAGTTATTATATTTGAAAAAACCAACATTAATGACAAGCGATGTTTCGACGATCATAAGC
>SACC01000614.1 GCA_009928745.1 Clostridia bacterium | reverse complement strand
CCCGAATTTTGCCATAATAGCCTCCTAATTATTATTTATTATAACTGCCGCGCTTCCAAATAGAGCAACAATTTTTTTCAAATTGTCATCATCGGTGCGGTTTTTATACAAATCTAATTTTACTTTACAATCGTAGCCCAGCATTTCGCTCAAATATGCTTTGAGTACGCTTTCATTGCGCTCGCAGAATGCGCGGTCACTATCCTTAGTGAATAGAATGCACACTGTTTTGTCTTCACAGACTTTAACCAAGGTATCATTATCGCCTACCATAATAGAAAGCATTGTAGCTTTATTTTGACGCAACTTATTGACCAGATCGCCTTTAACTTTGGATATTTCAGACTTTGTAGAGCGGTCAAGGATATCGCTTATCAGTTGAATGTTAATAGGCGGCGCTTCCAGCTCTTTAATACCATCCTGCGCAAGTATTTTTGCATCTTCATCGTTATTAGCTCTATCATTATCGACATTATGGATTCTATCTGGATTATTTATACTATTTGAATCATTATTGGAAGGATTTTGAGCGGTATTCTGAACTACTATGCCCTTGTTAATCCTCTGTTCAAGACTGTCAATTTTGGATATTAAGTCCAGATTGCTTTCCCCGTCCATTGTTGCCGCTTTGCTTACGGCAGTCTCTAACAATATGCGTGGAAAAGTGCTGTATTTCATATTCATATCCACGCTGGATAGTATCTCCAACGCTCTAAGTATCATAGGAGAAGTAGCCTTATCGGCAACCGCTCTTGCTTCCTCGTATATTTTGTCCGGCAACTGCAAAAAGCTGTTAGCGCGGCTATCATTTTTGATAATTAATAAATCGCGCAACAATTTTGTAATATCGCGGGCAAGCGCCGGTATGCTTTTGCCAAGCGCAGAGGTCTTCTCAATAGCAGAGAGCGCAGCAGGAAGATTGCCCGTAAAAATATTAGCAGTAATATCGGTAATAATCAAAGGATTATTAGCGCCTAGCACTTCAAGCACCTTTTCGTATGTGATATCCGATGCAGAATAAGAAAGGCACATATCAGCAACGGACAGCGCATCCCTGACACT
>SACC01000613.1 GCA_009928745.1 Clostridia bacterium | reverse complement strand
CATATAACCCATGTCTATGGGGCGGCGCATGGTATAAGGGGAGTTATTAACGATCGTCTCTACGATATGAGTTTAGAAGATAGAGAAGAACTCAAGATGATAAAATATACACCGGGTTCCGTTTTAGGGGCTTGTCGTTACAAGCTACAAGATTTCCTTACAGATGATACGGAGTATAAAAGGATAATGGATGTATTTGCAAAATATAATATTCGTTATTTCTTTTATAATGGAGGAAATGACTCTATGGATACATGTAGCAAAATTGGTGCCTACTTGTCTAATAACGGATATGAATGCCGTATTATTGGCATACCCAAAACTGTTGACAATGATCTTTATGGAACAGACCATTGCCCTGGTTATGGAAGCGCTGCGAAATATGTGGCAACTACATGCATGGAAGTTTATAGGGATGCCAAGACATATGATACCGGATCTATAACTGTTATTGAAATTATGGGTAGAAATGCCGGTTGGCTTGCTGCGGCTTCTGCTATGGCAACCAAAAAAGGGATGGGCCCGGATTTAATATGCCTACCCGAAATCCATTTTGATTTAGCAGATTACATTGCTGATGTTACCCGTGTTTACGAAAAGCAAGGAGACGTATTGATAGCTTTATCTGAAGGGATTAAGGATAAAAATGGGACATATATTGCAGCATATTTTTCTGATACTATAAAAGATAAGGATGCATTTGGGCATGCTACCATGGGAGGGCTGGCAAGCTCTTTGGCTAATTTTGCAAAGGCCAAGATACCTTCGGCAAAGGTTCGTGGTATTGAGCTTAGCCTCTTGCAACGTTGTGCCTCACATATGGCTTCACGAGTCGACTTAGATGAATCTTATATGATAGGGAAGGCAGCTTTTGAAGCAGCTTCAGATGGAAATACAGATAAAATGGTATCGCTTGTACGAGGAGATGGACCTGAATATTCTTGCACCACTACTATGATTGATTTAATTGAGGTGGCAAATATAGAAAAAATGATTCCTCGTAAATGGATAAATATGGCCGGCAATGGTTTGCTACAGCCGTTTATTGATTATGTCTTACCTACTT
>SACC01000612.1 GCA_009928745.1 Clostridia bacterium | reverse complement strand
TTGGAGTTCCATAATAATTTCCATATACTAATGCATATTCCAAAAATTCTTCATCGCATATTTTTTTCAAAAAGCTTTCTTCATCTATAAAAAAGTAATTTTTACTTTCAATCTCTCCAACTCTTGGTTTTCTAGTAGTTGCTGATACAGATACTTTAATATTTTTCATTTCTTCTATAAGTCTTTTACATATAGTGCCTTTACCCGAACCCGAAGGACCCACCACCGCGATACATTCGCCCGCCTTTACGTCAAGGCTTAAATCGTTTATAACATAGCTTTCCGGGTCGTCGGGATAGCTGTAGCAAACATGATTAAAAGCGATATTCCCTTGAATATGAGATATTTTTGTGTTGCCTATGGGTTCCATATCGTCGGAAATCATTATTTCCGAAACGGAGCTTATCGCTTCCGAGCCTGTTATCAGAGCGGGATATGAGTTGATTATAGCCAGTACGTTACCATTTATCGAGCCGAAAAGTGCCTGATAAAGCACTATATCGCCTACCTTTATGACGCCTTTAATAGCGAGGAAGGCGCTGAATATAAGGCATATTACGCTGATAATATTGCTTATAACCCATGACCATGAACCGAAATAAGCGTTAGTATTATCGACTTTCAAACCTTTTTGGGTGAGCTTTTCAACTTCGCTGTCAAAAGAATTGATTTCGTTTCTTTCAAGTCCGTGCGCTTTAGTGACGGGAAGAAGCGTCAGCATTGAGGTAAATTTAGCCGACACGCTTTCATTTTCAAGGCGGAATTCTCGGTTTTGCATTTTTATCCGCTTGCTGAATAACTTCGCTACGAGTATATTGACCGGAACGATTGCTAAAAAGAACAACGTCATCACGGGAGCATTGAATGTCGATATACCAATGGATATAAACACACCTATGAATGCAGGTATAAGGGTTATGACGATATTGCGTATCATAGCGTCAATAGATTCGAGATCGCGTAAAAACTTCGACTGTATTCTGCCGGACTCGATTTCCTTGTGATAGGTTATTGAAAGACGCTGGAGCTTGCGGACAAGCGCGCTTTTCATGCCTGCGTTTATACGCC
>SACC01000611.1 GCA_009928745.1 Clostridia bacterium | reverse complement strand
GCCCAAAGCAAGGCTCACTCCCAAAACATCGATACAACTGTACGGTATACCGTTTCCGCCCATAGATAGTGTTACCCACCCTTGCACGCCTGTTGCCATTCGTACAATTCCGCATATTGTTCTGTTCCCAAAATTGGTCACTCTCGCGTTTACTAGCAGCAAGTCACCCGAATTTACGGTCGCGCCTTGATTAAGAGTATATGTTTGCTCTCCGACTCCGTTTGTGTTTATGGTATAGCTTTTGTTGGAAAGTACTAAATTCCACTTTGGCATTCTTGTGTTTATATTTGACTCTACACCCGAAAACTTGCTTGATATTCCACCGCTTGCCGTATAGTTTTCTGCCGTTATTGCGTCGGTTGGCTTTGATATAAAAACTCTGTTATCGGCTAAGGTGATTGTTGTTGCCGTCAATGTTACCTGCCAAAGTTGCATTTGATATTTGCCGTTCGGGGTATCTTTTAGGTTGTCTTTTCTTGCTATCCACACCGCACTGTTACTCATCGGTGTAGTCTTAACCTCAAATCTATTAGGCGCAACTGTTAAGTCAATTTCTGCGTAAATGTGGATATATTGCGTGGTTGACGGCATTATGAAGTTTATTTGTGTATCCGTATCCGAACACGCAAAAAACCCATATGCTTGCATCATGCCGCTCTTGACAATTACACCTCTGTCAACGCTATTTGCTTGAAACTCGTTATACTCGTTTTTAATAATGCCCGATGTGTGACCTATGATAAAGCTGTTTATTCTTGCATCAAAGCCGGGCAATATCTCGTTAGCTCTCGTTGCCGCGTCGCCTATGCCTTTTAGGTAATTTGCCATAATCCCTCCAAATGAAAAACGACCTCTCATGTTTTGAGAAGCCGCTTTATAACTGCTTATTATATTATTTAAATAAATTTCTTGCTAATACTTAAATTTGAAATTGAAATGTGTAAGCATAGCAAACAAATCTCTTAACTGATGATGATTCTAAATCATCAGACAACCTCAAAGCTGTTGCAGAAAATCCTATTTTATTTCCCGCCTTTACATCTGTAATTGTTGATAATACAGCTATTGGC
>SACC01000610.1 GCA_009928745.1 Clostridia bacterium | reverse complement strand
ATGCAAGTCGAAGCCAACCAGCCCGTTGAGGCTGAAGTTAAAATCCTTGGTTCTGTTATACGCCTTATGCGTCCTGCGTACCGAGGTAAGAAGCAGCGCCATGGCGTGTTCCGCGACAGCGTAGGGCGAATAAGCCGGCACGCGGACGACATGTATCTTACCGAAAGCCGCTTTCACATCAACATTATTAAAGCCGGCGCAACGCAAAGCTATCAGCTTCACGCCGAAACCGTACAGCTTATCTATCACGGCGGCGTTCAATACATCATTTACAAAAGCAACGACCGTTTCGCTGTTTTCCGCCAGTCCGGCGGTATCTTCGGTTAAACGTGTGTCGAAGTATTTGATAGATAGCCCGTCTTTACCGTTATATTTCTCAAAAGATTCGCGATCATATGGTTTGGTATCGAACATAGCTATGTTTTTCATTATATTGCCCACTGTCCTTTCCAAATAGTATTTTAACAATAGTATACATAATAATCATAAAATAATCAATATAAACCTTTAAAATTGAAAAAAGACGACCTTGATAAATCGTCTATTGAAAAACAAAATTTAATATGCTATAATCAACTTTGAATAAAAAGGTATTTTACACTTCAAAGTTAAATACGGCTTATATGTGCCGTTTCACATATACTGATATTGACAAAAAACGATAATATATTGGAGCATAATAATGGTTCATGATAATGTACTGTCAGCCATAGGGCATACCCCTATGGTCAGGCTTAACAAAATTCCCGATCCGGACGGAGCCGAAATACTGGTAAAGTTCGAAGGCTTGAACGTGGGCGGTTCAATAAAGACGCGCACCGCTTATAATATGATACTTGACGCCGAAAAAAAGGGGCTTTTAAATAAAGACACCGTGATAGTGGAACCGACAAGCGGCAACCAAGGTATAGGGCTGTCGCTGGTGGGGGCTGTAAAGGGTTATCGAACGGTTATTATTATGCCCGATTCGGTTTCCGAGGAAAGACGCAAGCTTGTGCGCCACTACGGCGCAGAGGTCGTTCTCGTCCATGACGCCGGCAATATAGGCGACTGTATAGCCGAATGCGTTAAGAC
>SACC01000099.1 GCA_009928745.1 Clostridia bacterium | reverse complement strand
GGTATATACAGCCCATTACAGTCCGGGCACTGTGAATTATACAGGCGATTATATGTGGTTCGTCAACGATGTAAAACAGGATGAAACGTCGAGTACCTTTACCTATACCCACAGAGAAAGCGGCGATGTTGTTATATATGCAAAGTATGGCGCCATTGTCAGCAACGAGCTTACAGAAAATATTAATTACACGCTGTTTGAGCTGCTAATGTATTACGGACTGGCAATTATAGCAATATTTTGCGGGATACCGTTAATGGTAGCGTTAAGCCGAAGAGATCACCGCAGTCCTATTGATCTCGTATATGCCGATACCAAAAGACTGCTTATACAGATCAGCCGGTTGGAAGAGCAGATAATCTCTGACAAACCAGTAAGAGATATTAAGCTTATCAGACTCGGTTTTTCGCTTAATTCGGCAACCGAATCTGCGATTTTATATAACGAAGATACACAGATAGGAGTATTGCAGATAGCAGGAGAAAAGCTGCGCGAAGCATATAATTATATCCATGGTATAAAAACGTCCATGCCTAAAGACCAAAAAGCCGAAAAGGCGGCGTTAGCAAGGCAAAGGCTAATGGAACTTATCGAGGCATTCGAGACCGTGGTAAAACCGATTATTACAGAAGCAAACTAAAGCGTGTCGATTATTACACGCATATCAAGGAGATTATTATGTCAAAACCTACTTATTACATTACAACGCCGATTTATTACCCGAGCGGAAAGTGGCATCTAGGCACTTGTTATACAACAGTTGTATGCGACGCGTTAGCGCGGTTCAAGCGCATGCAGGGTTTTGACACCTATTATCTTACAGGTACCGACGAGCACGGACAAAAAATTGAGGGCGTTGCCCAAAAGGCGGGGGTTACTCCAAAGGAATTCGTAGATAAGCAGGTTGATACCCTTATAAAGCTATGGGAGCTTTTAGGCATATCGTATGACCAATTCATAAGAACCACCGACCGTGAACACGAGGAAGCCGTACAGAAGATATTTACCAAGCTATACGAAAAGGGCGACATTTATAAAGCAGAATATGAGGGTTGGTATTGTGTCCCTTGCGAGTCTTTTTGGACAAAAACTCAGCTAATAGAGGGCAAATGCCCCGATTGCGGCAGAGAAGTCATACTTACTAAAGAGGAAAGCTACTTTTTCCGCCTTAGCAAATATCAGGATAGATTAATAAGACTTATTGAGGACAATCCCGAATTTTTACTGCCCAAAAGCAGACAAAATGAGATGCTTAATAATTTTTTGCGTCCGGGATTACAGGACCTTGCGGTTACACGCACCTCATTTAAGTGGGGAGTACCCGTACCTTTTGACGACAAGCATGTAATATATGTGTGGATAGACGCGCTTGCGAATTATATTACCGCCCTTGGCTATACCGCAAACGACCCCTCGTTGTTTAATAGATACTGGCCCGCCGACGTGCATATGATGGGTAAAGAGATTGTCAGATTCCACAGCATAATTTGGCCTGCATTATTAATGGCGCTTGATTTGCCCGTACCCAAGAAGGTTTACGGACACGGCTGGCTGCTCTTAGGCAGTGACAAAATCAGCAAAAGCCGCGGCAATATCGTTGATCCCGTGGAGCTTTCGGCAAGATACTCTGTTGACGCAATACGGTATTTTCTTTTGAGAGAAGTGCCCTTTGGCAATGACGGCATATATACCAATTTATCGCTGTTATCAAGAATCAATTCGGATCTTGTCAATGACTTAGGCAACTTGATAAAACGCACTGTTGCGATGGTTGTTCAATACTGCGGAGGTATTATACCCGAGTTCGGCGTAGTTGAAGAAAACGATAAAGACATCATTAACAATGCAGAGACAATGCTCGCGGATATCATTAAAAATATGGATTCATTGCTTGTTCCCGAGGCATTGCAGCGTATTTGGTCGCTAATTCAGCGCGCCAACAAGTATATTGACGAGAATGCGCCCTGGCTACTTTTTAAGGATTCAGAGAAGGCGAAGAGATTGGACACCGTCCTATACATTCTTGCCGAGTGTATACGCTTTGTTGGAGTGGCGTTAACTCCCTATATCCCGACTACCGCCGCCGATATTCTCAAAGAACTCGGGCTAGCTTGTCCGGATAACTTTGACGGACTCAAAGCGTTCGGACAGTTAAAGGCGGGCGGCAAGGTCTATCCCGATAAACCTTTATTCCCGAGAATTGACATACCGAAAGAACTGGAGTCTATGGAACGACGGGCTGCAGAACTGGCAGGCGATAATAGCAAGCCAGAAGAAGCGCCGTCAAAGCTCGAAAAAGCGCAGATTGCAATAGAGGACTTTGCAAAAATCAACCTTCAAGTAGGCACAGTGAAGAGCGCGGAAAAAATGCCCAAAGCCGACAAGCTGTTAATTTTGAAGGTAGATATCGCAGGTAAGGAAAGAACAATTGTCAGCGGGATAGCCAAGTGGTATACACCTACGTCAATGATTGGCAAGCAAGTGGTTGTAATAGCTAACCTTGCTCCCGCGAAATTGCGCGGCGTGGATTCGGAAGGTATGATACTTTGCGCCGAAAATAAAAATGGTGATATAGTGGTCGTTTCTCCGGAAAGTTTAGTAGAGAGCGGCAGCGAGGTTCGTTGATGCTTATTGATTCGCACGCGCATCTTAACGACGACAGACTTTATTCTATTATAGATGAGGTTGTCGAGGGCTACCGCGCAAGAGGCGTGGGCGCGGTAATCAATGCGGCGTATGATATTGAGTCCAGCAGAAGAGGCAAAATACTTGCGGACAAATATGAGGATTGCTATTTTACCGTAGGGCTTCACCCGCATGACGCAAGACTTGCAACGGCGCAAATATATGAAGAAATGAAAGCGCTGGCGGCTTTTCCTAAGGCTGTTGCCTGGGGCGAAACGGGTCTTGATTACCATTACGACTTATCGTTAAGAGAGGTGCAGCGCAGGGAATTTGTGACGCAAATCGAGATAGCCGATAGCTTAAAATTGCCCGTTATTATACACCTGCGGGAAGCATATGAGGATATGAACAGATTGCTTACCGAGAACAAGCAATATCTTAATAACGGAGTATTACTCCATTGCTATAGCGGAAGCGGCGAGTCAGCCAGAGATATTTATAACCGATTAGATTGTTATTATTCTTTCGGCGGAGCGATCACCTTTGCCAAGCATAAGAACGAGGTGTTAAAGTATATCCCTCAAGACAGAATAATGTTGGAGACGGATTGTCCGTATATGACGCCAGTACCTTTTAGAGGCAAAACCAACACTCCCGCGCTGCTATACCTGATAAGAGACAAAATGGCGGAGCTATTACGTTTAACGCCTGACGAAATAGAAAAAATTACAACGGATAACGCAAAGCGTTTTTACAAGAGGATAAAATAATGGCAAACACAATAACATACGAATTGGACGGAAAACTTTATATTAATATGACTAACAGGTGCAGTAACAGCTGCAATTTTTGCGTTAGAAACGGCAAAGACGAGTTTCGCGGATATTATTTATGGCTGGACAAAGAGCCTACAGTCAACGAAGTTATCGCCGCATTAGGCGATGTTGCGACGTATAAAGAGGCGGTGTTTTGCGGTTTTGGCGAGCCTTTATACAGATATAACGACGTTATCAGCGTAGCCAAATATCTAAAAGAAAAAGGAATTAAAACAAGGATTAACACTAACGGGCAGGCGTTGTTGATAACGGGCGAAAATATAGTCGACCGTATTGCTCCTTATATCGACACTATTAATATAAGTCTCAACGAAGTTACCGCCGAAGAATATAATAAACTATGTCATCCGGTGTTCGGAGAGGTAGCGTATTATTCGCTACTTGATTTTGCAAGATGCTGCGTGGGTAAAATTAAAAGAGTTATTTTGAGCATTGTAGACGTAATAGGAGAGGACAAAATCGAAAAAGCCCAAAAAATAGCGCAGGATATAGGTGCGGAATTGCGTGTGAGAAAATACGAGTAGATGAGTATAAAGGATGTAATAATCAAAAACAAATTTCAATTCAATAAAAAGTACGGACAGAATTTTATCAGCGACCTTAATCTGCTTGGTGCGATTGTAGCCGATGCCGGAGTAACCGCTGAAGATACCGTTCTTGAAATCGGCGTAGGCGCAGGCGCGCTTACTGCATGTATTGCGCAAAAGGCGAAGCGCGTAATTGGATATGAGATTGATTCGCATCTTGCTCCGGTGCTTGCCGAAACGCTTGCTGATTATGATAATGTGGAAATAATTTTTGAAGACTTTATGGAAGTTGATGTCAGCGAACTCCGCGAAAAGCTCGGGGAGCATTTTAAGGTTGTAGCCAATCTACCCTATTATATTACCACGCCGGTTATTATGAAACTTATCGAGAACGCTTTGGGCGATAGCCTTACTATAATGGTACAGGAAGAGGTCGCAGAAAGATTAATTGCGGGAGCTGATACTGTTGAATACGGCGCAATAACTGCGCAAGTTGCGCTTAACGCGAACGTTACGCTGACCCGTAAAGTGGCGCGGCATATGTTCTACCCTCCGCCCAATGTGGATTCGGCGGTTGTAAGGATAGATATTGTCAACAAATACCCGCAGGAGATAGTGACGCTGACAAAAAAGGTCATTAAAGCGGCTTTTGCTATGCGTCGCAAAACACTTGTCAACAATTTGATGCAGGGACTGGGACTATCTAGAGAAAATGCGGAAAATGTCTTAACAGCGACAGGTATGCCGTTGAATATAAGAGGGGAAACGCTTAATGCGGACAACTTTGTAAAATTAGCCAATAATATTTTTAGAGGAGTATGATATGAAAATTCTAATAAAACACATTGACACAATAATCGGCGGTATGCTTATAAAAGACAGAGACGTGCTTGTATCGCAGACAATCGAACGCGTAGAGCGCGGCGGTTCAATAATCGCTGACGCTGACACTAAGGTTATTAATTGCGAAAACAGCAGCTACATATTGGCATCCGGATATATTGATATACATACTCACGGCGGTAAAGGTCACGACTGCATGGAAGCGACTGAGGAAAGTCTTGAAGCAATATCGAGATTTCACCTGCTTAACGGCACAACTACATATCTACCGACAACGCTTACCGCATCGCTTGACGCTATCCAAAAGGTAATTGACCGCGTGAGAGTTTATCGCGAGGACAATTTATACGCAAGAATTTACGGCATACATCTTGAAGGACCGTTCTTGAATCCTGTCGGCGCGGGCGCGCAGCCTATAGCTTATCTTGTTAAGCCTGACGCATACAATACGAGTTTTATTATTAACGCCGCCGATGTTGTCAAGCGTATTACCGTCGCTCCCGATATAGATGGCATTATAGAATTAGTAAAAGATTTGACAGCGCACGGTATTCAGGTATCCGCCGGACACGACAACTCTATACATACTGAGATTGAAGGCTGTATTGCGGCGGGACTTAATTCAGTTACGCATCTATTCAACTGCACTTCAAGGGCGGCAAGAAGGGAAGGAATTGAAAAGTATCTTGGACTTACCGAGACAGCGCTGGTTAGAGATGATTTGGTCGCAGAGATAATAGCTGACGGTATACATGTGCCATACGGTTTGATAGCCTTGACATATAAGAACAAGGGCGCGGCTGGTATTTGCATCGTATCGGACAGCTTATCGGTATCGGGTATCAATACATCGCCGCTGTACCTTGGTATCGAGG
>SACC01000098.1 GCA_009928745.1 Clostridia bacterium | reverse complement strand
GCGTAATAGTTATGATGATATTGATTATGAATAAGGGCGGATGGGGCGACGCTATTACCCGCCTTACAGAAATGAATCTTGGCTTCCTTGCAAGTACAGAATCTGCAACCGGATTCTTTAACAGTAACTTCTTTAACCTTGGTATTATATTCTTGCTGACTTCAGTAGGTATATGCGGTCTGCCGCAGTCGGTGCATAAGTTCTATGCAATTAAAGATGACTCAGCAATCAAAAAGGCTACTATTATTAGCACGATATTCGCGCTTGTAATTGCCGGCGGCGCATACTTTATGGGTGGCTTTGCAAGAGTGTTCGACGGTATTAATCCTGCTAATCCTGATATGATTATGCCGCAACTATTCGAAGCGAGTATGCCAGCCGCATTTATGGGCTTTGTCGCAGTATTAATTTTTGCAGCCAGTATGTCTACGCTTGCGGCGCTTGCGCTTGCCGGATCTTCGGCGGTTGCGGTGGACTTCTACAAAGGCTATGTTAAGAAGGATGCCAGCGACAAGAGTACCAAAACGGTATTAAAAATCATGTGTGTGGTATATGTGGCAATCTCTGTATTGCTCGCTGTATTTAAGATTGAAGCAATCGTTGCATTAATGGGTTTTAGCTGGGGCACGCTTGCAGGCTGCTTTATCGGACCGTATTTTTACGGCTTGTATTGGAAGAAAACAACCAAAGCGGGCGCATGGGCAAGTATTATTGCAAGCTTAGTCGTTACCTTCGGATTATTTTTGTACTTTGGTATCACAAAGCCGAATCCGCTTTTTACCGGTTTCCTTGCAGTTGTTAAGGGAGGACTATCAAAGTCTCCTCTAATCGGTGTTATCGCAATGACTGTATCAATGATTATTACCCCTGTTGTAAGTCTGTTTACCGCAAAACCTAGCGCAGAGCATATTGAAAAGGTATTCTCTTTTGTCAAAAAGGGTGTTGTCGTTGACAGCGACGGTAATATTGTGACTGCGAGCGGCGCGCAGCTTGAGACTGCGGTAGAAACTGGCGCAGAGAATTCTGATAAATAACATATTAGGATTGTATAAATTGTGTCATTATTATATTCTGTTAGCTTAATTATCATAAAACAGAACTAATATAATAATTAGTAGAAATACAGATAGATTCAATGATATTTTGAAGCTGATATTAATTATAATAAACAGAGAGCTATAATTACAATAAAGAGAACTATTAATTAATAAAAGTAAGTCAATATAAATAATCCAATATCTAAAAAACAGGCTGCCGACAAATGTCGACAGCCTGTTTGTTATTTTTGTTTTGGTTGAATACCGTAGTAGTGATAAATGTTCATATCTTCGGGTATGTATTTGCCATGACTGCCAAGTCCATACCATTCGCGGTGCGCTCCGTGGTCTGGCGCAAAGCCAACCAGAGTATTGTAATCCTGCCAATATACTTCGGCGGCGTTACACAATAATTCAAAAGCGGCAATATGCGTGCGCATAGCTTTCGTCGCGAACTTTGACCGCGGGTGGGTGATATGCAATGAATCATCATATTGTTGATTATATATTACTACTAAGTCATATTCATTGTTTTTTATAAGCTCTACGGCTTTGGTGATTACCTCGCTGTCATAGCGTTCGGGAAAGACATCTGCTGCGGTATTGTTGAAAACTTTAGCCATAGTGGAATGTCCGACGGCGACTATTGCGGATTTCTTACCCGCGCGCGCTAATGCGTCGAATATTGTATCGGTAGTAAGTTTCATATTACGGTTATTGAATATGCCGTGCATATCATTATGCGTCCCTGTGTACATTGTGCAAAAACAAGCGTTGGTTATAGGCGGAAATTCGGTGATGAATGGTATCTCAAGGGGCGCGACTTTTTTAATTGCTGCAAAATCTTCGCTAAATTGGTCAATAAGCGTTGCGCCAAGCGCGTCCGGATTGAATATAAGCATCTTATCAATCTTGTTATGGATTGATCCGCGAATATAGTTATGCAGCTCCTGAAGCGCGGAGTCTGCCTTTTCGGGCGGTGAAATCTCCATGCTTTCTGAAAGTGATGCTGCAAGTTTAGTCAGAGGAATATTATGAAATTGCTCTTTATTGTTGTTATCCATAATAGGATTATAGCCATTTGCTCACATAATGTCAATCAAGAGTAATAAAACGGTGTGAACCTCTTCAAATTGAGCTGATCAGGAATAAAACGCTATCCATATTTGACTACTATAAATTTTGTCTGGCATTTTTTTTGATTTTTGATTTTGCCTGTATAAAAACTAAATTGTTGACCACAATTATGTTAAATGGAGGTAAAACAATGGAAGCAAAGAAGTATAAGAGCAACAGCGCTCTACAATTTTTCAAAAAAAATATCTATCTTATACTTATGGTAGTATGTATTCTGGCAATAGGTACCCTAATAACGTTAACAGCAATCAACAAAAGTAGAATTAATGATGGTAACATTATTGATACGATAGTTGATCCCAACGGGAACAACGTTAACAACAATAACAATAACAATAACAACAATAATAACACGGTTGTTGAGTTAGTGTTCGATCTGCCGCTTGCGGGTGAGGTTATAAAAGGTTATTCGGATACGGTGCTTGTATACAACGCAACCATGAAGCATTGGTCGACACATCAGGGAATTGATTATAGTGGCGCTGTCGGCGCTGAAGTAAAAGCAGTGGAAGCCGGTAAGGTTACCGCAATATCGACAACGACATTGAGAGGAACATCGGTAACAGTAAGACACGCCAATGGTTTTGAGTCCACTTATTCGCTGCTTTCATCTACTGTGCCGGTAAGCATAGGACAGGACATTTTGAAGGGCGCAGTGATAGGCACAATCTCAGAAACAGGCATATTCGAGATAGCAGACGGACCGCATCTGCACTTCGAATTAAGGCTTAATAGCGAGCTGGTTAATCCAGAATTGTATTTTGATGAAGCCAACAAATAAGAAAGCTTTCGCTGGTAAAGCAGAGGGAAACAAGAAGGCTAATCCAACAAGTAACGAACAAACAAAAACCAAGCCGGCAAGCGGTAAAGACTTGGTAAAAAAATAAGTCGCTACAACTAAAAGTTCAACAAAAAGTCGAAATCAAAAACAAAATTACCCCGAGCGGGGTAATTTTGTTTTATACAAGACTACTATAATCAACTGACGAAGAGTTTCCCTCGCCTTGCTAATCATAAGTTATGCGGGTTAAGGGCGTATAGCGCATGCTAAATAATAGATTGAAAAAATACTACAATACATATTATTCTGCTAGATAGAATGTGCTGACAAGCACCGCTACGGTCTTGCCTGCTAATAATTTTGCCGAACTTTCTACCATTTCATTGTAGTCATCGTCATCAACATCCACGTTAATTGTAAAATCAGTCGGATAGGATATTGTGGTATAGAGATAGCTTAATTGGACAAGAGCGCCTTCTTTGTATATTGGCTCACCGTCAGCGTCCGTGCGGGTAACGGTAATATAATTTTCGTTGATTGTATAGCTGCCATAGGCTATATCCGAGGTCTTGCCGTTGGTTACTGTGTATAGCCTGCCGTTGCGGAAAAGGTACTGAATGTCGCTGTCTTTGACTGAATCGTAAAGTCCTTCAAAAATTGCGTAATTGACATTGACATCTTTATCGGTAATTGCTTTTACCAGTTGAATTGAACGCGAGGAGAATATATGTTTTTTGTTATAATACATCTGTTCCATTACCTTAATTTGGTCAAGTAATGCTTGTATGGTCTCGCTGCTGTAGGTATCCGCGTATGCCTCGGTAAGATATGCGGCGTAGCTTGTCTTAAAAGGCTGAAACGCTTCGGAAGAAACGCTGAGTACCAGACCGTTGATATCGTCTTCAATAATGAGTGAGCCGGTGATACTTGTATCGTTAGCAAAAGTCATTGTGAATGAGGTTTTGTTTTCGTTAATGCGCAATTTTCTTCCCGTCATAATATAGCGGTTAAGTGAGCTATCAAAATAATATTCGGCATAATCGGTATTTATCATCAGCGAAGAATTCCTGCATCCTGACAATATTACCACCGAGCATATAATAAGCATAATAACCGCAATAGCTTTAGTTAAATATTTCATACGATACTCCTAGTGATTTTACAACATTATCTTATCATATCGTATTAGTATAGTCAAACCGTAAATAATTAATAAATTTATAAGAATCAAAGAATTGGAGCTTTTCCCCTATTTTCAAATACCTTTTGCACAAATAACAAATAATCTGTCGCAAAATAATTGATTTAGCTGTGATTATGTAATATAATAAACTATCAATGGAGTATAGTGTAGTGGCAGCACATAGGCCTCTGACTCCTATGGTGTAGGTTCGATTCCTACTACTCCTGCCAAATAAAGAACAGTTGACAATTAACTTTGCCAACTGTTTTTTTATTATTACGCTACAATGCGCTCGGCGCGTTTGCGGCGTATATTCTTGATTATGGATACGCTTGCGCTTAAAATTATCGCGGCAAGCACAATTACGATAAATGCTGCAAAAATTATGTCCGCATAGGGTCTGAACAGCATTGCGACGCAAAAGACGATTAGCCCCGCGGTAATGTTACCGAGAATAATGGAGAGCATCGCTTTGAAATAATCGATGTCCAAAAAACAAGCAATAGCCGCTCCCGTCCATACACCTGTTAAAGGTAAGGGTAAAGCGACGAATATGAATAACGATAATAATAGGTTGTTCCATTTGCTATTTTGTCCGCAGGAAGCCTTATTTACTGCAAGTTTTGCCGCTTTGCCTGTAATGCGGTATTCTATAGCCAAAGCTATTTTGTTGAGCAAAGGTATTTTTTTGAGCAAATTAAGTATGGGGCGCAAAAAAAGCAGGATAAACGGTACGATAAGTGAAGAACCTAAATATGACAATATTAAAACAATCAGAGGTGGCATACCTTTGGAAATACCCAAAAGTATACTGCCTTTTAATTCTATCAAGGGAAAAGCTGATGCAACAGTAATTAAAAGATAATCATTAGGGAATAGGTTGGTGAGGAACATAATAATTTTTTCCATAGTTAATCTATGAAAATTACTTAACACATATTACAAAACATTAAATATAATTATAATATCATTTATTGACAATATCAGCGTTAAGTTGATATAATTATTATGCTTGTTTAGCGCAAGTTATTTTTATCATAAAGGGGAATATAATGCTCAAATTAGTTGACATCAAAAAATACTACGGAGACGGCACCTCGCAAGTTGCGGCGTTAAACGGAGTAAGCATCAATTTTCGCAATAGCGAATTCGTTTCTGTCCTTGGACCTTCCGGCTGCGGAAAGACAACGTTGCTCAATATTATCGGAGGTTTGGACAGATATAGCTTCGGCGATCTTATTATCAATAATATTTCTACCAAGCATTACCGCGACAGAGATTGGGATTCTTACCGTAACCACTCTATAGGTTTTGTCTTCCAGACCTATAATCTGATACCGCATCTAAGCGTTCTTACCAATGTCGAAATGGCGCTGACAATTTCCGGAGTATCCAAGGAAGAAAGGCGCAAAAGAGCGTACGAGGTTCTGCTGGAGGTAGGGCTTAAGGGGCAGGAAAAAAAGCGTCCCAATCAATTATCAGGCGGACAGATGCAGAGAGTTGCAATAGCGAGAGCTCTTATTAATAACCCTAAGATAATCCTTGCCGATGAGCCTACCGGAGCGTTAGACAGCGTTACAAGTATAC
>SACC01000609.1 GCA_009928745.1 Clostridia bacterium | reverse complement strand
CGTGTATAACTATACCTGATGCGAGCGACTTGCAGGGACAAATTGAACTTGCATACTTTCTATATGATAATGCAAACAAGCTGGATCAGCAGAGCGAAAGGCGTATTGCAACGAGCTATTGTCCGGTAAAAACAACAATGAAAGTATTTTCAGTTGACATTGATGTTCAAGTCGATGCTTTTGTATACGATATTAAGAACGGAGAGGAATACTTTCTACTGGAATACCAAGCTGCCTTGAGTGGCTTAGGCGCGCTTGCTTCCAAATTCAGTAAGGATATGGTATACGGTCGCCGCAGCTACTGTACGCTTGATATGGAGCAAATGGCTGTGCAATATGTGAATAATGCCACAGTAGTTAATGACAAGCCAGTTGCAGACTGGAGCGCTCCTGTTATAAGCACAAAAGATAAGCCGTATTTTCATCCTTCACAAGAGTTAATGTATGAAAAAACCGAGATAATAATTAATATGGAGACCATAACCTCAGCGACTGTTGAATACGACGCTGTGCAAGGCATTTATATTATCAATATGGTATTGGATGTTACTAATCCGCTTACTACCAGCAAAACGCTAGAGAATTTAAGAGCCGGAGCAGGAAGCGAAGCGGTATATACTTCTATCTCTGAATATATCGAGATATGGGATAATGGTTATTTTAAATATTTTAAGAGTACAGACAAATGGGAAAGCGGAAGTCTTAGGGCAGAGTTGCCATATGAAACTACATATTCATACAGCGTAACAGATTGTGACATACATACATATGAGGAGGCAGAGGGCTTAATCGCAAGCCTTAACGAATAATGAGCAAGTTGAAATTTACTTCAAGAGATATTGCAGTTGCAAGCATGTTGCTTGCTATGATATTGGTTTTTGTACTTGTGCCGCTTAATTTTATACCGATTGATATTGCTTTCATACCATTGATGGCAGTAATTATCGCCTGTCAAGTGGAGGGTGGGAAGCTGGGCGTATTTACCGCTACCATGTTCGGTATTGCGAGTCTTGTTGCCGCCTTTACCCGTCCGACAATATTTTCTCCTATCCTTTATAATCCGTTAGTTTACATAATAC
>SACC01000608.1 GCA_009928745.1 Clostridia bacterium | reverse complement strand
ATGCGGTGTGGATAAACGGTTTGTCGCATTATACAGAGGCTTTACCAAAACACCCGAAGGGTACGAGGTAAAATTTATCCAAAACGGGCGGGAAGTAACGGAAAAGACAAGGGTTATCATCGGTGCCGACGGCGCTTTTTCAAGGATAAGAAAAAGCATCTGTAACGATAAAAATACACCGGAAACATACATAGCCATTCAGGAATGGTTCGAAGCCGCTGATAATATATCCTATTTTACGGCAATATTCGACGAAGAAATCAGCGATTTCTATTCGTGGATAATACCTAAGGAAAAGTGTCTTTTATTGGGCTCTGCTCTCACACCCAAAGATAACGCCGGGGATAAGATTGATTCGCTGAAAGCAAAGCTTAAAAGGTATGGTTTCAATTTCGATAATAAAATAAAAACAGAGGGCGCATATATTTACAGACCGAAACAAACGTCACAGTTATTTGCGGGAAAGGATAATATAGCTTTGGTGGGAGAAGCCGCCGGCGCTATCAGTCCAAGCTCCGCGGAGGGCATAAGCTACGCCTTGAAAAGTTCTCTTTACCTGGCTCAAAGTCTTGAAGAAGGGCTTAATGGTTTCCTTAAAAGATATAATGACAAGCTCGAAGATATAAAGCTGAATATATTGATTAAAAACCTGAAATGTCCGGCGATGTATAACCATTTTTTAAGATATTGTATTATGAAATCCGGTATCCAAAGCATAACGCGGATATGAAACCTATGATACTTAATGAAAGGGACATGAAAAAATTATATGACAGAACTTCAATCACGGTTGTTTGAATTGCAGGACATTGAATACCGCGATTTTCAATGCAAGCTTATACCGACGGTGAACAGGGCAACGGTTATCGGGGTACGCACGCCGGAATTACGCCGTCTTGCCAAAACGACCGCCGGTACGCCGGAAGCGGACGAATTTATGCAAATCCTGCCTCACGAATATTACGACGAAAACAATCTCCACGGTTTTCTCATAGAACATATTAAGGATTACGGTAAAGCGGTAGCCGCTATCGAAGCTTTTCTTCCGTTTGTGGATAACTGGGCGACCTGTGATCTAA
>SACC01000607.1 GCA_009928745.1 Clostridia bacterium | reverse complement strand
ACCAAAAGATTTATCTAATATTATTAAACAAAACAAACCAATCGTTGGTTATTATGGTGCTCTTGCTAGTTGGCTTGATTATGAACTCATTTCTTATTGTTGTACCAAGCGACCAGAGTACAATTTTGTTTTTATTGGTAGTGATATTGATGGTAAAAATTTAAAAAAACTACCTTTAAGCCTAAAAAATTTCTACTATTTGGGATCAAAAAGCTATAAAAATCTTCCAAGATACTCTTCTTTTTTTAATGTTGCTATTATTCCTTTTCAAAAAGGAAATATCGCAAAATCCGCATCTCCTTTCAGTCTATCCAGCAAATCGTTGTTAAGTCCTTCTTGTTTAACACGCTTGGCAGCTTCCATTGAATGAACTCTTATTTTTTCGTGCAATATCTGTCTGTCTCCGCCGACTTTCACTGCTTCCATTAATATTGTCTCAGTAGCCATGAACGGCAGTTCTTCCATAATATGCTTGCGAATTACCTTCTCATATACCACCATATTATCCACTACATTAAGGTATATCTCAAGAATCGCGTCCACTGCAAGGAATGCCTGCGGGATAGTAATACGGCGGTTAGCAGAATCGTCAAGCGTACGCTCGAACCATTGCGTGCCAGCGGTTATTGCGGCGTTAATCGGCAAACTCAAAACAAACCTTGCAAGTGAGGAAATACGCTCTGTTCTCATAGGATTACGCTTATAAGCCATTGCGGACGAGCCTACCTGCGCCTTCTCAAAAGGCTCTTCAATCTCTTTCATATTCTGCAATAGTCTTATATCGGTACTGAACTTAAACGCGCTCTGCGCGATACCGGATAGCATTGAAAGTACGCTGTAATCCGCTTTGCGCGGATAGGTCTGACCAGTAACGTCAAAAATACCTTCAACTCCCATCTTTTCGCCAATCATTTTGTCAAGTTTAAGCACCTTATCAAAATCGTTGTCAAATAACTGCATGAAAGACGCCTGAGTGCCTGTCGTGCCTTTTGCTCCGCGCAACTTCAGCGCCGATTTTAAAAACTCGATATTGTCAACATCGCTCAACAGATCCTGCATCCAAAGCGTTGCCCTTTTGC
>SACC01000606.1 GCA_009928745.1 Clostridia bacterium | reverse complement strand
GCATTGTCCGCGCTTTGCTTAATCTTCTTTATATTGGCAAGCGTAAGCTTCATTCTTCCCCCTCCTCGAAGTCCTCAACGTTGATACGCTCATCCATCGCTCCGTACTCGAAGTACAAGCCGTTACTATCGGTCATCAGGTCATACGCTATTACGCTAATCCTGCCTCTATTAGTAACGGCTACAATAATAGTCTTTTTCTCGGTGTTAATATCAACGATGTTGAACGTTACGTGCTCTTCACCGTCAAAGAGCTTGAATTCAGTAAGGTAGTATCGCTTTCTGAATTCTTCATCAGTTACTTTGTTTTCCATAGGTATTTACCTCCAAATATTTATTTTGCCGTTTCGGCAGAGGCGAAGCAGCAAAGCTCGGAGCTAAGGTCTGTTTGATTTGAGTAACGGAGATCGGAAGTCAACGGAAAAAGGGTAATTATCGCGATTACAATAACGGACAATCTTACATAGCAAAAGACCGAGCAATCTGCCCGGTCTATAGACACAGTACTATTCAGTTTTCAGCGATAATTACCCCGTTGACTTCCGCTACGGGCTTTGCTACGCTAAGCCGCAACGGAACGGGAAATATAGAAAATAAATTTCATAAGGTGAATTATAAAATACTGAAAATAATTAGAAAGATTTACCACTGTTTCGCTACCAAATGATGATTGCTGTTGTGCTTCATTTCTTTTTGCCATTTCGTGAAATGTGCGTTACACAAAAAAATTTTGTTACTTCGGTCAACGCAAGCGATAAGCCCCGCGTCTCATCGCTCGCTGTCCTTAATGAAAAAACACACCCGCAGTTGTACCTACGGGCGTGAAATCGTTGATTATTTAGGGGTTAGGTAATTAATGCCTATTATCGGCCTTGCCTACCTTTGCCATGATGTCCATTTTGGCTTCCGTTACCATAATTATTATGGTTTCCATTACTGTTTTGATGACCGTTATTATGGTGGCCATTGTTATTACCATTTTGATGACCATGATTATGGTGGCCATCGCCATTACCATTTTGATGATCGTCTTGGTTTACGTTCGTATATGTATCTTCCTATGCGAAGAAATCAGCATAACGC
>SACC01000605.1 GCA_009928745.1 Clostridia bacterium | reverse complement strand
ATTTTTGCCAAATTGCAAGCGCTGATAATTTCGGCGCTGATTCCTTGCGGCTGCGCCTTAGGGAACGGCGTCGGCGAATCAAAAAAACTTACCGTAAGAGAAGACGGTACCTTCAAAATATTGCACCTTACGGATTTTCATCTCTATCTTGCGGAGGAAGGTCAAAGCAGTCTCTCGGTAAAGCGGCTATCCGAGCCCGACGCTTCGCTTATAAATTACCTCGATTCTGTTCTTGAAGCCGAGACTCCGGATCTTGTCGTACTCGGCGGAGACAACGTATTCTGCAACAGCACTATCGCTGAGATATTCTATAACACTTCAATAAGAACGTATAGGACGATAGCGGATTATTTTGAAGAAAAAGCTGTTTTTTGGACGTTTGTGTTCGGCAATCACGATACTGAGGGCGGCTGTTCCAAAAAAAGAATATTAAAAGCGCTTGAAGACTACAGCCGCTTTATCGGCGGAAAAGATTCATCGGAATACTTCGGCAGCTACTGTATCGAGAGTAAGGGAAGCGTGTATTTTGAGGATGAAAAGCTCAGCGCCAAGTACGCGAAGGACGACAGGTACGGCAATTACTCTATACCGATATACGATAGCGGCGCATCAAAGATTGTATATGCGATTTTTACTCTTGATACGGGAAGTTATTACAGTCCTCCTCCTAGCGGAATGCCTTATAAAGAGCTTATTCCCGTGCAATACGACTGGCTTAACACCGGTATCGCGGATTTGATTCAACAGGCTGAAGCCGATATTAATTATCTGATTTTTCTTCACATACCGTATTTTGACGAGGTGGCGGAAGCGCTCGGGCCGGTCAATGCCGCACATCTTGACGGGATATTCGCCGGACATTCTCATTACAATTATACGGCAATCGATTATATCGCCGACAAGCCCGTTATCAATGCGGTCACCGGCTGCTGCTTTGAAGATTCCGTCGACTATACGGGAGAGAGAAACGCCCGGAGTATAATTATAGACACGATTTTGGGTACGGTAACGACGTATTGCCTTGACAGAGACGCAAAAATTATTGCGGATTAAGACTTAGACGTTTAGTTGTAACGATTATGC
>SACC01000097.1 GCA_009928745.1 Clostridia bacterium | reverse complement strand
ATATACCGTGCCGTCCATATCCATTAAAAACAGCTTGATTTTACTAATTTTTTCCTTTAATTCTGCATTCATAATAATCCTTTTCGTATGTATTTTACTATTCTTTTGTTACAAATATCTTTCCAGCAATCCCGTCAGCTTAATATGTTTAAGCAAAGGATATCCTCCGCAAGCCTCGCCGCTTAGCGATAATAACTTCAACAATTCTTCGCCGCTAATAATTTTGCACATTGAGTATCCGCTGCTGCCTTGCAGCCTTCTATAGTATCTTGCGCAATTTTTTAACCATTCGCCACGAATAAGGTTTTGCAATTCCTCGCGGTAATCTTGCGTTACGAAGCATCTGCGGTTGTAATCTTCAGCATACCCGATTTTTGTCTGACGAAGCTCTTCTGAATAATCAAGACCGCAGCACTTTTCCAATTCGCGCAAAGCGCGGTCACGATCTGCAGGCAGTAACATATCGGGCATATCAGGCGTATTGCAGTATAGCTGCAATATCGCATACGCCGCTATGAAGGTATAATTATTATAGGATATTTTTTCTTTTTTGTACAGCGAAATAAACCACGCTAAGGAAAAAGCAGAGATGCTTTTTACCTCCAGTTCACTTACAAGCGCGGATATTTCTATCGCTGCTTTTATTACGACATCCGCATTATTGCAGTTTTCCAGCGAATTCAATTTGCCAAAGCATTTTACAAGATACCTGAGCAACTGCAATGTTTTTGCGTTAATGCCTTTATTATGTATTATTCCCTCATACAGCGCGTCTACTGTCCACACCAGATAGGAAAGCATATAACCCAACCCTTGAGAAAACTCTTTTGCTTTTTGACCCGCCCAAAAATCTTTGCACAATAATACTATTGCCGGATTACTGAGATAATATGATATTAACGATCCATCGCAGAAAAACTCCGCTCTTCTTTGCAAGGCGCAAAGCCCGCTGAAGGTAATCGGTACAAGGATAAGCGGCACATTTGCGCTTGAGGCAATTACCTTGGCGCTATCCATTACATAATCTTCTCCAATGCCAACGACAAGGCGGCTTTCCTCTCCCAAAATCTTTGCAGCTACCGTATTATAAGAAAATAGCGATTTTTTATCTACTTCAATAACGGTTACCTTATATCCTGCCTTGCGCAGAAGCTCGATTGCATTATCACCAGTACTAGCTCCTTTTACAACCGAAATATGTCCTGCCTTCAGCGCTTCGCCGCACTGAGGGATCAACTGTTCAAATATACTTTCACACTCCACAACCTTTGTACCGTCATTAAATATTGTCATACGCCTCCGCTATTTGTATAAGTAAAATAACATATATTATTATTATAAAACTATAACTTTGTTGAATAAATAGTATTACAATCCTTATTTGTCGAATATTCGTATAAAAAATACCGCCAAAACTTGACGGTATTTCTGTTTCTATACTAAAATCGTATTATGATTATTTTCTATCTTTGATATCCACGTATTCTTGTCTTTCGGCAACGGCAATATAGGCGGGTCTAATTATCTTGCCTTTATTAGTAAGCTCTTCAAGACGGTGCGCTGTCCAGCCTGCCATTCTTGCGATTGCAAAAATCGGAGTAAAAAGTTCTTCTGGAATGCGGAGCAACTTATATAAAAATCCCGAATAATAGTCCACATTTACACTAAGATCTTTGAATAGCTTTCTTCGGTTCAATATCACTTTCGGTCCAAGCTCTGCTATCTTCTCATACAATACATAATCTTTGTCGTCTTCTTCATCCTTGCATTGACCTTTATCCACATATTCCTTAACGCAGCTATGCAGAATATTGGCGCGCGGATCGGACAGCGAATAAATCGCGTGACCCATACCGTATATTAAGCCGCTGTTGTCAAAAGCTTCCTTGTCAAGGAGTTTTGCCAGATAATCACATATCGCTTCATCTGAAAAGTCAGTAAGATTATTCTTGATATCTTCGAACATCTGCACGACCTTGATATTAGCGCCGCCATGCTTAGGTCCTTTAAGAGAGCCTAAAGACGCCGATATTGCCGAATAGGTATCCGTACCGGACGAAGTAACCACGTGCGTTGTAAAAGTAGAATTGTTACCGCCGCCGTGTTCTGCGTGCAATATAAGACAAATATCAAGCATATATGCCTGTTCCTTCGTATATTTGCCCGTACCTTTTAGCATATAAAGAATATTCTCCGCAATGGACAATTCGGGCTTCGGATATCTTATAACCAGATTCTTGCGCTCGTGATAATGCTTGTATGCCTGATAGCTGTATACCGCGATTATCGGTGTAAGCGCTATCAACTGCAAGGTTTGCTTAAAAACATTTTTTATAGTAGTATCGTCGGCGTTAGCGTCATATGAATACAGCGTAAGAATACAACGCGACAAAGCGTTCATCATATCCTTTGGCGGCGCCTTGAGAATGACATCGCGCACAAAGCTGTCTGGAAGATCGCGATTGATAAGCAACAGTTCATTGAATTCTTCCAATTCTTTCTCGGTAGGGAGTTTTCCGCACAATAATAAATATGCGGTCTCTTCAAAGCCGTATCTTCTCTCTTTTTTATATCCGCTAACCAGTTCATATATGTTTACACCGCGGTAAAAAAGCTCGCCTTCAATGGGTATTCTGTTGCCTTCCTCGTCTTTTCGAAAAGCGTTAATCTCTGATATCTCGGTTAAACCTGTTACTACGCCGACACCATTGTTATCGCGCAAGCCGCGAAAGACTTTATGTTTTTCAAATAACTCGTTGGCAATAACATCGTTACTGTTAGCGAGTTGACTGAGCTTCTCAATTCTATCCTCAATACTTATCTTCATTTTCTTTACTGCCATAAGTCCTCCTTGTGCAAAAAAAGCAATTAACTTTGTAATTATAGCATATTTTCCATTTGTATGCAAACTCTTGCGCCATTTACGGTTATCAGTTTATCTAATACAGGATAAAAGTTGCGTACATATTATTCTGCACACAACATTGAACAACTAGCACATAAAGGGGAAATTCTTACAAAAAGAGGGGGAAATATCACAGCGTAGCGTGAACAAAAGGCTTTCCCTTTATCAACAGTATATCGTAAAAACTAAGGGATTCCTCTGTTACGCTTACGCTACAATCGGAATGACATAATATTAATAAGAACCGTTCTTTATTATTCTGTCATCCCGACCGTAGCGGAAGGATCTCATTTAATTACTCGCTAGGTCCGACCGAATACATTTATTGCATCCGCGTTTGGTCGGAACCTTATTTTATATATTCGCCTAGCGCCGCAATCAGCATATCTGCTTTGGTTTCGGCATCCCTTTGATTATCCGCCGAGGCAGATACATACAGCTTCAGTTTAGGCTCGGTACCGCTGGGTCTTGCGCATACCCAATCGCCGCCTGTTAGCGAATAGTACATCGCATCGGTTTTGGGTAAATTGATTTTCTCAATCCGTCCGTCCGAATATGATTTTATTCTGTCGCTGTAATTGCAGGTATAGATGACATCAATGCCGGCAAGTCCTCTTATTGTTGTTGCAGCAAGTTTTTTCATTTTATCAGCCATTATTGTCATGCCGTCAAGACCGCTAAAAGCTATGGAAATACTCTTCTCGACAAAGTATCCGAACTTCTCGAATAGCTGTTGCAAGCGGTTGTATATTGATATATTAATGCTCTTGTAATAACACACCATTTCTGCAAAAAGCATTGCCGATACAACTGCGTCCTTATCCTTAGCGTGCGTGCCGGCAAGATAACCGTAGCTCTCTTCATATCCGAACATAAAGGTAAATTGCCCGCTTTCGCCCCATTCCTTTATCTTTTCACCGATAAACTTAAAACCTGTCAATACATCAAAGCAGGTTGCTCCATAGCTTTCCGCAATCTTTTTTGCAAGCGAAGTGGTAACAATGGTTTTTACAACTGCTGCGTTTTTGGGGAAAGTATTTCTTTCGGTATGCCTTCTTAAAATATAATCCATCAACAACGCGCCAATCTGATTGCCGTTAAGCAACACAAACTCGCCCTTATTATCTCTTACTGCTACCCCCATGCGGTCTGCGTCGGGGTCTGTGCCGATTACTACATCGCTGTTAAGTTTATTGGCAAGCTTAATCCCTAGCGACAGAGCGTCGGGTTGCTCCGGATTAGGCATTTTGACAGTTGGAAAATTGCCGTCGGGAGACGCCTGCTCTTCCACTATACTGCAAGGAATATTCATACGGCTAAGTATGGTAGTTACGGGGATATAACCAGTGCCGTGAATAGGAGTATACACAATTTTAAGATTCTTACCTTCCTTCGCTACTGCCTCTGGAGAAAGAGACAGTTTGGCAATAGTCTCATAATACGCTTCGTCTACACTTTTGCCTACAACTTCGATATATGGATTAATATTGACCCGATCCAGTCCTTTTACCTCCTCGCGGCTTTTTACACTTATATCGGCTTCTTCTACTCCAAAGTAGCTGCCTTTCTCAATTATATCCACAACTATTGCGGTAGCATCAGGCGACATTTGCGCGCCGTCAGAGCCGTACACTTTGTAACCGTTGTACTCTTTTGGATTATGCGAAGCGGTTATCATTATTCCTGCGATTGCATCAAAATATCCGATGCTAAAAGAGCATATCGGCACAGGACGCACATTTTCGAACAAAAACACCTTTATGTTTTTGGCAGCCAGCACTCTTGCTGCGGTGAGAGCGAACTCGTACGACATATTGCGTGTATCGTATGCGATTACTACACCGCTTGCCTGTTTGTTTAGACCGATTACGTATTGGGCAATGCCGGCAGTTGCTCTTCTCACCGTATATTCATTCATGCGGAAGGTGCCAAGACCAAGCGTGCCTCTCATACCTGCAGTGCCGAAGGCAAGAGGTAAAGAAAATCTTTCTTTAATCTCCTGCTCTTTCTCTGCGAACTCTAGCAATTCTGTTTTCTCGTTATCCAATACCGCCGCAAGCCATGCCTTATATGTATCCGTATAATTCATATAGTCCTCCCGATTAATTATTATTACTTGTATTCAAGGGAAATTCGCTATCCTCTCCCCGCATTCTTTTTGCAATATGAGTGGCTAGTTTATCTGCGTAATCCGCTTTCAGCCCGAGCGCTTTCTCAAATACAATTCCCTTATAGTCTGGATAATGTATTGCAAGGGTTTTGGTTTTGAATAACTTATCAACGCTTCCGCATTTCAACGCGCAACTCCTGATTAAAGTATAATTAAGTACAGTTTTTTTCTTAGAAAAGCCGTTTTCTATTACCAAAGCGTCCCCTTCCTCGTAAAAATTCGTAGTAGCGTAAATATAAATATTCATTGCGATACCTATTATTATTACTCCGCATATTCCTGCAAAAAGCGCAATACGGGAATAGCCGTAACGAATATTGAGAAAATGAGCCATTCCAAGCCCAAGCGCGGCAAACAGCGCAGAAAATATTAAACTTCTTATAAGGAAGGTTTTGTCCGTCTTAATTTTCATCATAAAAATTATCCCCGTTCTTTTGTTCTGTTTTGTTATCCGTCTCCTTAATAATAAGCGATAACTCCTTTTCCGGCATAAGTTGCTTCAAAACAGCATATGCCTTATCGCTAAAAATCATATTGTTACTGCTGTCAAAGAATATATACGAATAATTAATCCTGTTATCCTGTGCGATTTTTGCATTCGCGTTGTGTGCAGTGATTTTGTAACCGACAATTTGCTGATTGTACTCGCTTGAAAGAGTATCGGAGGCGATATACCTTACAGTATTAATA
>SACC01000096.1 GCA_009928745.1 Clostridia bacterium | reverse complement strand
CTCTTATGATATAGCTTATCTTACCGGAAAAGGTATATTCGGTATTTCCCTTCATCGGGTCATAACCGGATTTCCATACCGAAATTCCGCCGTTCATCATCTGACCTGAATTTGAAAGCCAGGCGTATCCGTTATAATTGCGTGAGCTGTTGTAACCGTAATTACCCTCGGCTGAATAAAATCTTGCGCCGGACGGTATGCAGTCGGCGAGTGTGTAATAAGCGTAGTTTCTGTCGGTTTTCCCTGAATAGGTTATCGTAACCTTGTACAGTCCGCGGTCAACGTCGTATGGTGTTATGGTTTTTGAAATTTGAAGTTCACTGCTTCCGGCTTTATCTCGGGTTGCCTCTTCAGCGGTACCCATGTAATTTGCACGAACCGAGACAGCTTCGTCAGAAGATATGATTTTTAAGGCTTTGAATTCCTTTTTGGTAAGGGATAGAGTATATACGCTTCCCGCTTTGAGAGTTATCTCCTTTTCCTCGTTTTCGCCTATCTGATAGGTGAAGGACGAGGTTTTTATTTCCGTTGGCATAAAGAACTTTACGTAAGAGGCAAGTTCAAGTATATACTGGTCGATATATGAATTTCTCTCCATCAGATATGCCGTCAGCTTTTCCGCGTCAAGCTTGGAAACAAGAGAAGCGGAAAGCAGAGCCAGGGAGGTGAGCTTTATCGATTTCTCGGTGTTACCGCCGTCGAAATACAGTTCGCCGCCGTCGGCGGTTTTGGCGTATTCGTCGTACAGAGCATTGTAAATGTTCTTTGCCGCCGAAAAATCACCGATATAACCGAACGCCGCACAGAGGTACAGCTTGGCTTCTGCCGAGAAATCTTCACAGTGGCTTGCGATATATGTCAGGTCGGTAAGCACGGGCTGACCGAGAGAAGCGAGTCCGAGCAGCGCGGCGCAAAGCTGGCTGTCGTCGATATACTGTTTATCGGCGATAAAAACGGTGAATTTATCGATAAGTTCTGCTTTCTTTTCGTTTGACAACACCTCCGGGGCGACTGCGCATATCTTCGCGGTCAGTTCCACGTTGCCTTCGCCGTAGGAAATCAAGGGAATGAAACCAGAATAGGAGGACAATTTCGCCTTAGCGTCGCCTTCCGAGTATTTCCAGACGAACAGTTTTTCCAGCACGGCAGCGCCGACATAGCTTGACGCTATGGTGTCGCTTCTTTCGGAATATCCCCACATCAGACGTCTTGCAACGAGTATGAAATTGTTATAGGTGTCGTCGTGGAAGGATAAGCTCAACGGATAAGCCTGAGGGTCAAGGGTTGCTATTTCGTTGACGGATATATCCCGTGTCACGTTCATAAGCACACCGGTGTCCGTCACGATAAAGGTGGTTTTCATCGCATCCTTGAGGGAACCGCATTCGCCGTTAATCACCACGCTGTATGTGCCCTTTTCCAACTTGCCGAAATTGAACCTGGCATATTCGTCGGAATTTTTAATTTCGTCGAGCGATATTACAAGCACTCCTTCGTCGTCATAAAGCGCTGCGCTATAAGTAACGGGTTTTATAGAAGTGAGCGAAGAACCGTAAGAGCGCGCCGAGACCGAAATATCATCGCCGGTTATATAACGGTCGCAGGAGGAAACATTTATGAAATATGGGAGAGTGCATATCACATCGGAAACGTAATTGCCGATTTCCATACCGGAATATTTGTCGGCTTCTTTATTGTTAAGCACTACGGCGGTTATGCGCCACTGGGTGATATTGTCGGGCATGGTGAAGGATATTACGGCTTCGCCGTTGCTGTCGAGAGTACATGTGATGAAAACGGGATTATCCTTGAATATTTCCCGTATACGCGCTTCGGCGGATTTATTTGTACTATCATCGGTATTTGGGGTATCATAAGCGCATTCTTCTTCACAGTATTCCATTCCGTCTTCATAATAACCAACGGTTGAATTGCCAATACGATAAAGTTGAAAATAATAATCATTGAATCTGTTGTTGCGATATATTGGCAGGGTATTTCTCTTACTTGATGTGTAATATTCCATCAGAGCGTTTACGGTTTGATCTCCCAATGCGAAGCAAGCTTCGTCTGCCACAGATAGAATCACTGTCGCATTAGCTGCGGATGAGCCGGAAGATGCTTTGACTTTCGCTGTGACGGTTTCGCCGGGTTTATAAATGTCCTTGTCTGTTTCAACTCTTATATAAAGCGACGAATTTTTATTGTAATCATATGTTAAGTTTTCGTTAAGGGAGTATATTAACATATTTTCGCCGTTTATGAGTGTAGCGTAGAGTTTTACGCCAGATACAAAGGAATCGTCGAAGCTAACGGAATATTCATTTGTATAGGTATAATGGAATTTCCCCTCTGAATATACGGTATAAAGAACCTTGTCTTCATACTTTTTACCGCCGTATTCCACCCAAGCATTTACCGTATCGCCAACTGAATATTCGGTTGCTTCGGTCATAAGGGTGTATTTTGGCTGATTGTTCTGATAATAATAGTAAAATTCATTTCTGCTGCCCTTGCAGGCATATATTTTTTGGGTATAGGTTGAATTGTTTAATTTATCATGGTATGTGACCGTATAAATATAATAACCTAAAAAATCCTCGGTGAGTTGTATATGGTCAAGTTTTACAATACCGTTTATAAACTGTTCCTTATATGTTTTAATAGTGGTTTCATCTGTATAATAATCGTAATTTTCTATGGATTTTTTGGTTATGGGATCATAATAGGTATTCAGATACCTCTTTTTAATCTCATATTTCGTCAGAACAATATTGACGCTGCCCTCCTCGGGATCGCCTATGGTATTTTCGTAGGTTGCGTCCGCCGCACAGGTTATGCCGGATGTGTCCACTTTGTTTAAGTATACCTCGCTATAATCGGCGTTAATCCGTTTTGATGTGTAGTAAACGTTGGTATTGAAATACATCACGGAGTTTACGATATATATGGAGGTTGTTTCCTCACCCATTAGTTGAGCTGTGACGTATAGGGGGAACGGATAAGTTGATTCCTCACTCATAGAGTATGTTTTAAAAGAGAAGGAAACCGTTCCGTCAACACCTGTTTTAAGGGTCTTTGTGCCTATAAAGTTATTTTCTTTTAATTCAAATGTAAGGTACGGTGCCGGAGTACCGTCGAAGAAGGTTGCGGTGAGCGTTACGGTTACTGTGTCACCATAGGAATAGAACGGTTTGTCGAAGGCAAGGGAAGCTTTATAAACCGGCTTATTTTCGTCGGTGACGGAGATATATTTACTAAATAATATATTTCCGTCTTTGTCGCAGAACCTGAAATATACTCCATATCCCACATAACTGTCTATTTCGTATGAACCCTTGAATGTACCGTCTTCGTTTACTTCAATTTCCTCATAGGTATTCCCTGACCACGATGTTTTAAGATAAAGCTTTTCCGGTATGTTTGTATAAGACACCGCGGGGCGTATGACACCGGCAAAATTAACCGTGTCGTTTTGGAAGTATATCTCACGGTCCGTATATAGATAATTAAAATAATAACTATTTTCAGACTTTGAACCGGCAAGAATGCAGGCATATATCTCTTGATTGTCGTAAGAAGCAGTCATAAATATCGAGTTACTGCTGCCGTTATCGAGGATATATATCCCGTCGGCATTTGTCCCGCCCGAAACCGGGGTATATGCCGTTTCCACGCTTTCGGAATTCCAGTAGGGTTTATAAACAAAGCACTCGCCGTTGATATCCGCGTTCTTTGCGGGTCCGTCCGGACCGTTTACCCAAACAAGAGTACTTCCATTACAGCTTTCTGTGTATATGGTAAGGTCGGAAATCTGAATGAATACCTGTTTGTTAAAAGTTTTTTTCGTGCCGTTTTGTAAATATGAAAAAGTTATATTCGCAAGATATACGCCGCCGTTAAGTATCGGCAATTCAATATATTTGTCTGTTTTATCATTCTTTTGTACGGATTTACTTTTAGAAGTGACTTTAACAAGCCCTTTTGTTGGGTAAACATAAGTATCGCCTGAGAAGAAATAGTCAGCTTTAACCGCTTCATAGGCTTTTTTAGCTTGTATGGCTTCATAAGCAGAAGCATATTTATATATGTCGGCTGTAATGGTATACGATATGTCAGAGCTTGATGAATAGGGTATTACGGGATAATTATCGGTACGGAACAAAAATTCAGCTTTATATATATTAAAATATGCGGTTTCAGAACTGTTTGTTTTTGAGGCAACCGTACGGAAAGCAAAGATTTTGTCTTCCTCAAGAATTTTACCCGAAGATGCGGTTATACCCTTTTTTACGGTGACCTTGTAGACTTTATTTTCCTCAAGCCCGTGGTTAGGGACGAAGACCACAGTCTTCCCGTCGGGATAAAGGGTGAAATAGCCGTCCACAGAGGGCGATATGCTTATGAATTTTGCAAAATCATTGCCGTACACCGAATCGGTGAATTCAATTTCTATGCCCGCATTGGTAGGTACGTTATTTGCTTCGTCGGCGGGAAGCACCGATTTGACAACAAGCTGGGTTTCTGTCTGGAAAGCGAAGGAATAAGCAGGGTTGTCCTTATCGCCTACAAGAAGTCTGTAAACCTTCCCGGAAGAAAGCGTACTCGCGGGCGTAAGTTCAAATTTACGGGAAGAAAGCTTCGTTACGCTGTAGTTTACCGAAGGAGACAGCGAAACATACTGCGTCAGTTCTTCAGCCGCTATGTCACCCGATGTTTCGATGATGAACGAATCATCTGCGGAAATCACTTTTCCGTCGGTGCCCGCCGCCGTGACGCTGACCTTTTGCAACGATTCCGGAAGGTTTTTCGCAAGCCCGTCAGAAATATAAGTGTCACCGGTTAGATTAAAACCGTTTTTATTGGAAAGATCGTCAAGTGTGGAAACGTTTGAACCCTTTGAGCTGTCGTCTATACTCTCATTTATTGTGCCGCTCCCGCAGGAGACAAGCAGCAGCGATGCAAGTATAAGGCAGACGACGCGTATGATTATTTTGCCGCTTTTCATGTATATGACCATACCTTTCTTTGACAAATCTGTACGATAACTAATTATCCTCTTAACTTCATATACGCTTTGACGTTGTAAAAGGTTTCATTTTCCTTTTTTTATTTTACAAATATTAAAGGTTTAGTTAAATGCAGCAATAACACACAAAACAGATATATCTTATACGGTGAAAGGATTGCGCTTCCGATATCCGGAACATTCCGTCACAAACCAGCCGAATATTTTACGGGAATTTTCGTCGTCATCGAAAGACATTTCAGGATGAAACTGAACGGCGAGGGCGCTTTTTCTTCCTTCAAATTCAATCGCTTCGACAATTCCGTCATGGGAATAAGCTGTGGGTATTATACCTTTTGCAAGTGCTTTAACGGCTTGATGGTGGTAGCTGTTCACCGTTATATGATTTGTTTTTATTATACCGTCAAGCACGCTTTCCGGATTTATGACAATTTTATGCTTACTTCCTTTTTCGTGGCAGATTGATGTGCCTGTTTCTGACGGAATATCCTGAAAAAGCGTACCGCCGGAGAACACATTGAGCGTTTGTATACCGCGGCATATTCCCAAAAACGGCATATCCGTTGTCAATACTGCTTTGACATACAGGCTTTCAGACAAATCGCGGACAGCGCAGATTTCGCCGCATTCCTCAAGCCGTTCCTCGCCGTAAAGCGTCGGGTCTATGTCTACGCCTCCGGCAAAGATTATGCCGTCGAGGACGGATATAACCTCCGCCGCATTTTCGCTGTTTTTGACATAAGGC
>SACC01000604.1 GCA_009928745.1 Clostridia bacterium | reverse complement strand
CTGCCTACTCTGTACAATTCCTCATACAGCAAGGCTAAATTATTACTCCATACTTCATTTGACAAAGACCAGACTACTACACTTGGATGATTATAATCACGGTACATAAATTCGCTTAATTCAACAAGAGCTTTATCAAGGAATTTCCGTTGGTCATCAATCGACGGTATATCGCTAAAAACCCTGTGGAACATATGAAACTCCTGCATAACAAGAATTCCCACTTCATCACAAATGTCAAGTATCGTGTCCGAATTAGGGCCGGCCATGTGGTATCTTAAAGCGTTTACACCTTGCGCCTTTTGCCTAAGCAGCCAATCAATAAATTGACGGCGGCCTTGCGGCTTGTCGTACCGCGCCGAAGAATAACTGAATATATTTCCGAAGTACAGTTTTACACGATTTCCGTTCAGGTAAAATTTTGTTCCTTCGGCCTTAAACTGCCTATATCCGAACTTTTGCGAGGTTTTACTGATTATTTTTCCCTTAGAGTCCGCTATTTCAACAATCAGATTATAAATAACCGGGTTATCGACATTCCACAGCTCAAGAGAAGCGGCTGCTATATCGCCCGTGATATATCCATCTTTAATGACGGCGGGACGATTAGGCAGGATTATATTGTCATAAATATCCGTAACACAAACTACGGCGGTCATCTCCTCCGCGTCTTCGCCGTTATATACCGTCTTAGCCTTAAATCTTACGACTTGTTCCTGAATATTCGGATCTATTCTCAATTCATTGAGCCGATAAGAAGGCACAACCTTCAAATAAACCGGTTGCTCTATACCGCCCATATTCGAGTTGTAAAAGAACATTTTACCATATACGTGCCGTGGCGGCGCCTCGCCAAAATCATTGGAAATCCATACATAAAGCGTGTTTTCGCTGCCTTCAGGATTTAGATAATCGTCCACTGTGAATTCAAAATGAGTGAAGCTGCCCTTATGATCGCCGACATATTTTCCATTCACAAAAACTAATGCATGATATGCCGCCCCGTCAAATTTCAACACTACATTTTCATTGCCGTCCTTTATAGGTGTATCAAAAGTTGTTTTATACCAACCGCTGACATAGTGCGGT
>SACC01000603.1 GCA_009928745.1 Clostridia bacterium | reverse complement strand
CTTATATACTCATTATTTTTGCTTCAGGTATTCCTACCTTCTGCGAATTAACAAGGACACACTCGCTTTAACCTATCTGTTCATTTTTCAAGCTTCAATACTCTCGTCACAATTGTGCGACAGCCTTATAATACTATCATATGAAACATTAGTTGTCAATGATATTTATTGATTTTTTTATGATTTTTAATAAAAAGTTAATAGATGATTTATTAATCGTTATTTCCCGATAATCCGCTCAATTACTCCGCCGCCGATACAATAATCACCCCTATAAAGCACGGCATATTGTCCTTCCGCGACACCTTTCTGGGGCGAAAAAAACTCGAGCGAAACTCTTGTTCCCCTAACGGTCGCCTTTGCTTTTTGCAAGGGCTGTCTATGTCTTATACGGCATTCAACTTCATATTCGCCGTCACTTAATGACTCGGGTATATAATTAAAATTATCCACTTCAATGATGTTAGAATACAGCTCGGGACTTTCACCTTGCGATACATAGAGTACATTGTTGATAACATCTTTTTTGACAACAAAATACGGCTCCCCGTTGCCGCCTCCGCCTACGCCGAGTCCTTTGCGCTGACCGATAGTATAATAATACACACCCTCGTGCGTTCCAACTATTTTACCGTCAAGCGTTATAATGTCGCCTTGTCGCATCGGTATATATTCACTCAAAAATTCTCTGAAGCGGCGTTCTCCAATAAAACAAATACCTGTACTGTCCTTTTTATCAGCAGTTTTCAATCCCTTTGCCTTAGCAATTAAGCGTACTTCCTTTTTATTAAGGTCTCCAAGCGGAAAAAGCACGTTAGCCAACTGTTCATTAGTCAGTTGATTAAGAAAATATGTCTGGTCCTTGTCCTTATCCATAGCCTGCATAAGGTAATTCAAATCGCCTTTAACTTCTAGCTTCGCATAGTGACCGGTTGCTATATAATCTGCGCCGAACGAGCGCGCGAATTTGGCAAAAGCGTCGAATTTTATCTCCCTGTTGCACAAAACATCGGGATTTGGCGTTCTTCCCTTTTCATATTCATCAAGAAAGTATTGAAACACTCTTTCATAATACTCTTTTGCGTAATTCA
>SACC01000095.1 GCA_009928745.1 Clostridia bacterium | reverse complement strand
AATATACGTAGTGCTGGTAATCCCTTGCAGCTTGTTGCCAAGCGCCGCGCCTATCCCTAGAGACACGCCCTGCCCGAGAGAACCCGTGCTAAGGTCGATGCCGACAGTCTTTAGTCTGTCGCAGTGACTGGGCAGTTTTGTGCCGTTCGCGTTAAGCGTTGCTAGCAATGATTTATCAAAATATCCCTTATACGCAAGCGTTGCATAAAGCGCCGGACCGCAATGACCTTTGGATAATACCAGATAATCGCGGTCGCGTTTTTGCGGCTTTGCGGGATCTATATTCATTACCTCTTCGTACAAAACGGCAAGTAAGTCGCATATCGACATACTACCGCCTATATGACCGTAGCCCGCCGATTCCATTGCCCGTACTGTGAGTTTCCTGATTTCTGCCGCGGCTATTAAACATTTTTTGATATCCATTTAGCTTCTCCTGAACATTCCGAAAAACTTTCTGCGTTTTAAAAGCGCTTTATCTTCATAGCTGTCGAGATAAATTTCGCATTTCTTTTTTGAAGAATCGATAGAAGCCAGCGCAAATTTTAATACTTCTCTTCCCTTTTCGCCGTTAAGTACAGGCTCTCGGTTATCTTTGATTGCCTGTATAAAGTCTTTAGTTGACGCTTCGAAAGAATCTGCCCAATCGCAAGGCATATCCCAGTATTCGGTAAGTTTGCCGTCTCGATACATAACAACAGGAGCAATCTCGGGAAGTAGTGTCGCCGTACAGCGAGTGACCCATATTATTCCTCTTGAGCCGGTTAGCTCCAATCTTTCGTCGCAGGTGTAATACTTGCTGTTTATATACATTTCGTCAGCGCTTGTAACGTCGAATACTCCAAAGACGTTTTTATTCTTATGTTTCCACATAATTACTGCCGGCGCGTCCTGACAAACCCCCGGTAATACGGGAGTATATTCTATCCAGGCGTTGACCTTCTCCACGTCTCCGAGCATATACATAATGGTAGAGAACTTGTGATAGCCGTCATCGAACACTATCGGTCCGCCTCCGGCTAAAGATTCGTTGACACGCCATGCAAGCGAGCGAACGTCCACCTTCCAGCCTGTTGTCTCAAGTTTTTCATCAACGTTAGCCATCTTTGCGCGAAGCTTCGCGGCAGGCGCATTCTGCGAATTAAGCCCGCAGTTAGTCATTTTGTACCTAAGCCCTGCAGGCTCTCCGATTTCACCCGCATCCAAAAGTTTCTTAGCCAGTTGATAGGGCGGATAAAATACAAAGTTTTCAAAAACCTTGAGCTTTACCCCGTTCTTCTTCGCCGCTTCAATCATTTTGTCACATTCACAAAGATTGAGCGCCATAGGCTTTTGTACCGAAACATGCTTTTTTGCTTCGCAAGCCTGCACGGTCAATTCACAGTGAAGATGGTGGGGTACGAGTATCTCAACCGCACAAACAGCGGGATCCGCCAAAACCTCTTCATAGCTGTCGTATACTTTGGGAATGTTGTACTCCTTTGCAAATTTCTTTGCAAGCGAAATGTTTTTGTCATACACTCCGTAAAGCTCTGCATCGGGATTATTTTGATACCCGATTACATGCAATGTTGCGATTCTGCCGCAGCCGATTAATACGAATTTGAGTTTACTCATACCTTTTCCCCCTTCCTTTTTTGTGGGTTATTATTTTTTATTTTCTTGTTATTCTTTTTATTACTTTTCTTGTTATTTATGCAAGCAGGCGCAAAACCTGCAACTTTATTATATATTTACATTTTCTTCTTTTTTGCCTGCCTCATAGTTCTTTCTCTTTTCTTCAAGATAACCGGGTATTGGCACATCCCACCAGCCGAACGCTTTACCGCCGGTGTAAGGATGCTCGCGGCTAACATCAAGATATACAAATGCGGGACGGCGAGCTTTAATTGCTCCGTCTAGGCATTCGCCGAGATTATCTAGATTCTTGATATCGTAAGTATCAATACCAAAAGCTTTTGCGATAGTCACAAAATCGGGCGAATATACCTCACCGCCTTTCATAAAATCGTTGCCAAAGGTCATATCTCCGCCCAATACATCGTGCTGCAAATCCTTTATTGCCATCCATCCGCTATTATTGACCATTATAACAATAACGGGTATTTCATATTGCGCTATTGTAGACAATTCTTGCATTATCATCATAAAGTCGCCGTCGCCAAGAAGCGCAACTACTGGTCTCTGCATATCTGCAAGTTGCGCGCCGATAGCGGCGGGCACTGCCCAGCCCATAGTGGAAAAGCCGCCCGTTGTCAGATTGCAATTAGCCTTTTTATAAACGTATTCTTGGAACAATTGCGCCTGAGTATTGCCGGAGGATGTTGCAATTATCGTATCATCAGGCAATACCTCGTTAAGTTTGCCTATAAGCTGCGATATTGTCATCGCATCGGTTTTTTGCGCTCTCATATCTTTTAGATATGTGAACCAATTTTCGCGCAATGCGGTAATTTCTTTAAGATAATCCTTGTTGATAACAAAATCGCCTTGTTCATTAAGCTTAACGAGAGCATCCTTGAGGTCTGCGACAATGCCAACGTCTGCGCCGTAGTTCTTACCTATCTCCGAAACATCAATATCTATATGTATAAGCTTAGTATCGGGGAAGTTAAAACTTGCCCCCTTACGGTAAGAACAGCAAGTCTCGTCTGCAAAACGGGCTCCTACTGCAAGTATGACATCTGCATTGCGGCATATCTCAAGCCCGATCGGTGTGCCCTTTGAGCCGGTATGGAAAGCATATTGCGGATGAGATTCGGCAACAGCTCCTTTTCCTGCAAGCGTAGTGACTACCGCCGCGCCCCATTTCTCGGCAAGCGCGAGAATTTCCTTTTCAGAATTTGCGCGCAACGCTCCGCCGCCGGCTAGAATTACAGGACGGCGCGCGGTTTTCATCAGTTTGACTGCCTTGGCAATATATTCGGCATCGGCAGAGGGTTTGCACTCAGTTCTTCCTAATTCTTTGCTCATTAATTCGACGTCCAGACTATCCGCCTGTACGTCCATAGGTATACCCATTACGCAAGGTCCCGGTCTTCCGGTAGACATAAGATTAAAGGCGCGGCGAAGTATCTTGGGTAATTGTAGAACATTCTCCGCTCTCCAGCTTCTTTTGGATAACGGCTCAAGACTTCTGATAATATTGCTGTCCTGATATCTTTCTACTTCCTGCAGTACGCCTACGCCCCTCATATTGGTATGAGTCTCGCCAGCAAGCATTAAAAATGCCGTAGAGTCAACATATGAGGTGCCCAAACCGATTGCGGTATTAAGCGTCCCCGGTCCGATAGAGGCAAACACCGCAAGGGGCTTCCCCGTAACGCGATAATAGCCGTCCGCAATTGAAGTAGCGGTCTGTTCGTGCTTTACCTGTATGTACTTAATCTTACCTTCGTCGTCAGCTTTTCTGATAGCGTCGAACAACCCGAGCACGCCATGACCTGGTATACCAAGTATGTACGGCACCTTCTCATCAAAAAGTTTCTTTAAAATAATCTCTCCGCCTGTTAGCTTCATAAAACTACACCTCTCGTTTTATCATTTATACAAAAATTATGTCATACAATCATATAAGTGTCAATACCAAAATTAAAACAGTGTTGCGCTCTCTGCAACCTCGCTTCATTTTACTGCGATATTTGCGATTGTTTGCCGAAAATTTATAATCTTCCTTGAAAAAGCTGAAAATTGCATGGACAAAAAGCGTGCTTTTAGAATAAGAGCTATTATTAGCGGCGGGAAAAACCACGCTTTTCTCGCCTCATCGCGCTTTTGCTTATATCTTAGAGGCAAAAGCGTGAAATTGCATAAATGCAATTTACGGCTCGAGTCCGCACCTTGAGGCTGAAAGCCCGAAAAAAGTGAATTTCAAGATAAATATCTTGAAAGAGAGGAAACTCGGCAAGAGTTCTATTCACGGAGTGGGCAAAAACCACGCTTTTGCCCACTCCTGCTGAAAATTGCATATTTACAAAGGCGATTTTATATGATATAATGATTGTGGTATTACCACAGAGTAATGGGAGCGTAAATTTGAGCAAAAAAGATTTGGTAATGAAACAGATTATTAAAAGTATCGCCGAGGGACGCTACAAGATAGGAGAAAAGTTGCCTCCTGAGCGCGCGTTAGCCGAGCAATACGGCATATCGCGTATAATCGTGCATAGCGCTATCGTAGAATTACACGCGAAAGGCTTGCTGATTATCGCGCCCCGAAAAGGTATAACGGTAGCCGATTACAAACGGCACGGCAATATTGATTTATTAGAGATAATATTAACGGCGTCGGAAGATCAAGACAACGACTTGCTTATTAGTCTTCTCGACACGCGGTTATTGCTGGAAAAGGAATTCGCGGCGCTTGCCTCCGTTAACCGAAACGAGCAAAATATCAAAAACTTGCAATCGATTATAAAAAAAGAGGAAAAAGCTCTTGATATTGAAGCGCGCGTTGAATACGATTTTGCCCTGCATCACGAGATTGCGCACGCCTCCGCGAACACTATATATCCGTTGCTTATTAAGTCAATGGAGCACACCTACAAAAGACTTATCCGCGAATTTTATACAGAAGTAGCGGACACCTCTGCGGTAGTTAGTAAACACAAAGCGCTGCTTGAAGCGGTTATTGGAAAGAACCCGTCAGTTGCCTCAAATGTAATGAGCGAATTGCTTGAAGAAGGCGCGAGCTATATCAAAAGCAGACACGGCTTGAAATAGTCATAACATAAGGATTATTACTTATAGATAATATAAGCGTTATTCTTATTGGATAATAAAAATTTAAAGTGTGTTCTTGCAAGAAGCGTGAACACCTTCAAAATAATAAAAGGAGGATTATCATGAGCAAACTTAAGGAGCCCTATAATCTTTCCCCCCGAGTAAAATGGCTTAGAGACTACTACTTCAAGGGAGTCGAAAGAAAATGGAACAACGAAGCGCTTGCCTTTACTACAGGTACCGAATACGATGACATCTATGATGAACTTACCTTCTATATCGTACCAGAGGTACATAACTTTTTTAATCCTTTTGTAAAAGGAATATTGGTCAGCGCGACGCGTATTGACATGCCGGAGAACTTTTTTAAGAAAAGCATACCCGAACGCAAGCAATACTTCAATCAAAAAGCGATTGTTGATTACGTGCCGCAAGAGATACTTCCCGGAGATTTAATCGCGGGAGGTCATTTTAATATCTTCACCTCGCGTTGTCTTACCGCGAAAGAGGCAAAGGAATACAAGAAGGCTTTACGCGGCAAAGGCGGCTTCCGCGAGCGGCTGTTTGAGATTAAGGACAGAGGCATAGGCAACTGCGGACCGACAAGCGGTCACTTAATCCCCGATTACGCTACGGTAATACGCGAAGGCTTCAAGGCAAAACAAGAATATTTTCAAGCCTTGTACGAAAAACTTACCGAGGAAGAGAAAGCGGGGAAAAAGGGCGGGAATTTACGCGCAATGATAGGCTCGTGTTCTACTCCAAAATTACTTGCAGACAAGTACTCTGCCGAGTGCGCCCGTCTTGCCGCCCTTGAAAAAGACGCAAAACGCAAAAAAGAATTGCAAAAGATGAGCGAGATTAATAAGAAAGTCCCCTGGCTGCCGGCTGAAGATTTTTACGAAGCGGTGCAGTCTCTTTGGATGACGCATATGCTTGTTATGAGCGATGAAAATTATCCCGGTCCCGGAGTATCTTTCGGTAGGCTTGACCAGTATTTGTATCCATATTATATGGCGTCAATCGCAAAAGGCGAGGACAAAGAGTTTCTCAAAGATATTATTAAATGC
>SACC01000602.1 GCA_009928745.1 Clostridia bacterium | reverse complement strand
CCTTGGCGCGGGTCGCGATGTCGATATAATTGCCCGAGCACTGTCCGCCGGGGGCGAGTATTATCACGTTGACTCCGTCTTCAAGAAGCGCTAAAGGACCGTGCATAAAATCGGTTACGCTGTAAAAATGCGCGAAGCTGTAGCAGCATTCTCCGAGCTTAAGCGCGAGCTCCTTGCCTACGCCCTGCATCGGACCTCTTGACAACACGAGGAAGTTATTCTCCTTGCGCGTAGCTTCGGCAACCGCACGGATCTTAGGTATAAGGTCAAGTATTTCGTTGACTTTGTCGGGTAATTCGTAGATTGTCGGCATCAGCTTTTTGCCGGAAAGCGCGATTGCGAGCATATAAAGTACGGTCAGCTCCGCGGCGTAGGTCTTGGTAGCGGCGACGCTCTTTTCTTCGCCTGCCGCTAGATATAGATGATATTTTGCCGATTTGGCAAGCGGGGACAGCGGATCGTTGGTAACGGCTACCGTCAGACCGCCCTTTTTGTTGGCGTTGTCAAGTACCGCTAAGGTATCGACGCTCTTGCCGCTCTGCGAAATCGCGACTACGAGATGCGCGCCGTAATCGACGTGGCCGTCATACATCGTCGTTACCGACGGATGCGCAGTTCCTACAGGGATACCGCTGAGGATCTCAGTCATATATTTGAAGCATAAACCCGCGTTATCGCTCGTACCTCTGCCGATAATGGTGATGTTCTTGATACCCCTATCCTTGACAGCCTTAGCGATTTCTTTTACAACGCCCTCGTTCTCCGCGATGGCGCTCCTGATTACGTTAGGCTCCGAATAAAGTTCTTGCTGCATTAACATTTCCGAATTCTCCCGTTCCTTAGAATTTTACTTCATTATAGTGAATTAAGCGCGAAAAGTAAAACAAATTGTATTGCTTTATGTAAAATTGTTGACGCGTTTGAATTTTTATCAATATTAAGGAACCAAAAACCACTCGAGGTATTTATTCATTACTTCCTTAACGTATTAATTCATTGCGTTCTTATAATTTTATTATGGCGGATTAACTAATTTTAATTATAATAATCTTAAGTGGTATAGTATAATGAAAGTATGAAAAAGGGCAGCGATATAT
>SACC01000601.1 GCA_009928745.1 Clostridia bacterium | reverse complement strand
TTTGTAAAATCGTATCCCAAGAAAATCCAAGTATATGTTTATAGTTGTCACACATCTCAATCAGCATATTTACGACAGCTATTGAAGATTTTTGGTCATTTGCTTTTGTGTAGCCCTCCAGTTCTGACACTAGCAAAGTCATTTCTCTCGTTTCATTATGTGATACAACGGCTTCGGCAAAGCGCTTTTTCTTGGTCCACCATTCCTTCAGATGCAACGCTTTTGCGTGTGCTTCTTCAGGATCACTTTCAATTAATTGCTGTATAGCCTCCGCTTGACCTTTTATCTCGTTAAAGGACTTGCGCAAATATACCTGTTCAAGTATCCCGATAGTTATTATGCAGACAAGCACAATCAGAGCGAAAATAGTTCTTTTCATACTTTTATATTGATTACTTCGCCTTTTTTTGGCTGAAGATATATCTCGCTTCCGCTGTCAACTGTCATTAATAAAATATCTTCTGTGGTAAGTTTATTATCCCTTAATATGTCTTTGATTTTGCTTTCTTCAATTCCGCTTTGCTCAAGATTATTCGACTCAAATACCCCGTCGCATATAATTGCATAGGATAGTTTGATTGGGTCAACCTCGATATTGGAGGCTTTTGGTGTCAGCGGACCCGCGCTTGCTTTGGGTAGTACGGACATCTTACCGTCAGTCTCAAGTATGGCGTAGGCAATCTCCGAGGGAAAGAAAAAGCCTGATGCGCGAAGAGCGTGCAGCAAGTCCATAACGCTCATATCGAGCTGACTAAGAAGCCTTTGGTCTATACCTTTCGGCGTAATAATAATTATTGGCTTGCCGTTCAAAAACTTGTTGAATCTTACACTTTTACTGGCGAGTTTTGTAATGAACAAATGCAAAACAAATAGAGTAAATATAGGTATAATCCCGTACATTAACGGTATTTGCATCTCCGCCATCGGGATACATGCAAGCTCTGCAATAATCAAGGTAATGGCGAACTCAAAGGGCTGCAATTCGGAAAGCTGTCTTTTCCCCATAAGACGCATTATAATTATTAACACAATATATATTATTATTGAACGGATAAATATAGTAAGCATAATATTATCTTTTGTAAACAGATATTAAT
>SACC01000600.1 GCA_009928745.1 Clostridia bacterium | reverse complement strand
ACTTTAAAGAAGTACGGGATGAAGTACGATTATACTAAAGAGGAAACCAGATTTTATCTTGCTAATATCGGAGAGGATCTCCCCATACCGTTGTTTATTATTATAGACGAACAGCGCGAAAGCGTAAAATTCTTTTCCTATCTGCCTTTCAGATTTCCCGAAGCAAAAATTGCCGACGGAGCATTCGCCGCTTGTATTGTCAACGATAGAATTTTGTACGGAAGCTTTGATTTCGACGTTAGCGAGGGCAGCACGCTGTATAAATACGTCTTGCCCTACGACTTATTGAACGAAGAACTATTTTATTTCTTGCTTCGTTTAGTACTTCAGACCATCGATTTCTATAACGACAAGTTATATTCAGTTTCCGAAGGCAAGATGTCCGTAACCGAATTTTACGATATGCTGAATAAGAAAGATGACTAAATTAAGGAATTACTATTATAACAGCTTGCCTTATTTCGATAAAGTATGCTATCTCGAAGTATTGGAACAGCTTAAGCGGTACTCCCCGCACATAAATGTTAAATACACGGACAATTTTTCTAATATCATTACGTGTATTACGAACGACCATCCTGAGTTATTCTATGTTGACTGGGGCGGGTTGATGGTATATCACTGCCGTTCGGGAAGCATCGTTTTAGACCCTATATATCTCTATAATCCATCCGAGAGTGCGGAGATGATGCAAAAAATCGAATCGTTCGTATCAATGCTTGATTGCGGCGGAGACGACTACACAATAGCCAAACACGTGCATGATTTCTTATTCGAGCGCGTAACATACGATAGCGCGGCACGGTATTTGAATCGTCCGGATAGTCATAGTTTTATCGGGCCGTTATTGCTCGAAAAAGGTGTCTGCGAAGGAATGGCAGAAGCGGCTCAATACTTATATGACCGTTTATATGTGGACAGCACCGTAATACTAAGCCAAAGCAAAAACAATATCGGGCACAAATGGAATATGATAAATATTGACGGTCAGCTATACCATATGGATTTGACCGGCGATATCGGCTCGAAATGGGACGCTAAAATGATAAGCTACGACTTTTTCCTAATTTCTGACGCGGAAATGCAACGTTTTAATAC
>SACC01000094.1 GCA_009928745.1 Clostridia bacterium | reverse complement strand
AAAGATCCAAAAGAGGGACAGCTCTCTGTTGCATATAATGCAGTTATATTTATCGACAAATATCGTATCCATAAGCTTTTTAAAAAAAGCTTTAATATTCATTGCCTTTCATCTCCTCGCAGATAAATTCTAACAGCGCCGTATAGCGCTTTTCGGTGCGGTTATTCCTGACCATTGATTTGAGATGCTCTCTATTGCCAACAATGACAACCATCTCTTTTGCTCGGGTAACTGCAGTGTATAACAGATTGCGCGTCTGCACCATAGCGTTATTTTGGCTGATAACCAGCACTGCCACGCGGAATTCGGAGCCTTGCGCCTTGTGTACGCTTATAGCGTATGCTAATGACAACTGGTCAAGCTGATCGGCGGTATACACCGATACCCTGTCGTCCTCGAATTTTACAGTAACCGTCATTTCCCCTCTGTCAATTTCGACTATCTTGCCAACGTCACCGTTAAAAACTCCTTCTCCTGCCTGCATAACTCCTTGATTGAGTTGCTTTGTCCAAGTCATCTGATAATTATTGACAAGCTGTATTACCCTATCGCCCTCGCGCAATATTCCGCCCACAAAAAGCAGTTCTTTTTTTTGCGCTGAAGGAGGATTAAGCGCTTTTTGCAGCTCCAAATTGATATTATTAACTCCCGTTATTCCTTTTTTAAGAGGCGCTAAAACTTGTATATCGTCGGACGTCACATCAAGATATGTGGCTATTCTCGTTGTGCAAAATTGCTTTGTGCGCTCCAAAATGACCTCGGGATTGTCTTGAAAATCAAAGAAAAAATCTGTTGAATCTTTATTCGGCTCGGGCAAAATACCCTTGTTGATAAGATGCGCGTTGACAACTATATAGCTGTTCTCCGCCTGTCTGTATATGTGCGTAAGACTGATAACGGGCATAATACCGCTGTCAATTATGTCCGAAAGAATATTGCCCGCGCCTACCGAGGGGAGCTGATCTTTGTCACCTACAATAATCAATCTGCCGCCCTGTTCAATTGCTCTTACTAACGCATGAAAAACATACTCGTCAGCCATACTGATTTCGTCTACGATTATTACATCTGCCGGCAATCTTGTGTCCTCATTATAAGTAAAAAAGCCTTTTCCGTTCTTAAAATCCAAGTCAAGCAGGCGATGTATAGTTTTTGCAGTCGCGCCGGTTGCCTCGCTCATTCTTTTTGCCGCTCGTCCAGTCGGCGCAGTCAGCACATAGGTTATTCCCATACGGGTCAGTATATCTATAATACATTTAATGATTGTGGTTTTACCTGTGCCCGGTCCGCCGGTAATTACCACTCCGCCCGAATTAATTGCGGTAATTATTGCAGTTTTTTGTGTATTATGCAGGATAATATTATTGGTTTTTTCAAAATATTCAATCTCTTTTAATAGATTAAGCTCAACAGGTCGATTTTCTTTCATAAGCTGAACAAGCCTTTTTGCAATGCCTCTTTCGCGCTTATAGTGGGTATCAAGCATTAAGCCGGTCGTGCCTTTAAGATTAAGCCTAACTACCTCGCACAGCATTTCCATTTCTTCCACTATATTGTTAATCAGCTCTGATTTGTCCTCTTCCGGATTAAGCTTTTCCACAATCTCTCTCATCAAGGTGTTGTAAGGCACAAAAGTATTGCCCTCTCGCGCCGCATTTTCTTCAAGACAATATCTGACTACCGCTTTAATACGGTGAGGGTGATCGCTTTCCATACCCATTTTACGGGCGATTTCGTCCGCTTTGGCAAAGCCTATACCGTCGATGTCCTCAACTAATTTATAGGGATTCGTCTGCAATACACTTTCAGTCATCACATCGTATTTCTTAAAAATTTTGATAGCTAATCCTAGCGTGATACCATATCCCGAAAGATACATTATAGCATTTTGCATACGGCGGAGATTATTAAAATTGTCTCCGATTTCAAGCGCTTTCGCGCGGCTTACGCCTCTTACCTCGGCAAGCCTTGACGGCGCGAATTCGATGACTTCAAAGGTGTATTTGCCAAAAAGATTCACAATACTTTCCGCAGTTTTTTCACCTATTCCCTTGAAAAGACCACTAGCAAGATATGTCTTCATTCCCTCGTCAGTGGAAGGCGGCGTAACGATGACTTCACTTACCTCGAACTGCTCTCCGTAACGCGGATTCATCTTATAATCGCCCTTCAAATTGACCGTTTCCCCTTCCTTTACAGGTGGAAAAATGCCCACAGCCGTTACTTTCAGGCTATGGGCATCTATTACCGCTACAGTGTAGCCGTTTTCAGCGTTACGAAAAATTAAGTTCTCGATAGTGCCTTTTAACTCCACTCTTCAACCGCCTTTCTTATTGCTTCAACTTTGTCGCACTGTTCCCAAGGCAACTCTTTCTTGCCGAAGTGACCGTAATTAGTTGATGCTGAATATATCGGATTAAGCAAATCCAGATTGTCGATAATCGCAGCAGGTCTAAAGTCAAAAACTTTTTTTACCGCTCCCTCAATAATCTCCTCGTCAACAGTACTTGTATTAAAAGTGTTAACCCTTAAAGATATAGGATGCGATCTGCCTATTGCGTAGGACACTTCAAGCTGACAATGCTTTGCAAGTTTAGCCGCAACTATGTTTTTACATACATATCTTGCGTAATATGCCGCGCTCCTATCAACCTTTGTGGGGTCCTTACCCGAGAAGGCTCCGCCGCCGTGCGGGCAATATCCGCCATAAGTATCAGCTATTATTTTCCTTCCGGTCAATCCGCTGTCGCCGTTAGGTCCACCTACTACGAATCTTCCGGTCGGATTAATGTATATCAGCGTATCCTTATCAAGCATAGCTTCAGGGATTGCTTTTTTTATAACTTTTTCGAATATGTCGGCTCTTATTGTTTCCTGACTGACATTCTCCGCGTGTTGCGAAGATAATACGACGGTATGTACTCGCTTTGGTATACAGTTCTCATATTCTACCGTTACCTGCGCCTTTCCGTCTGGGCGGAGATAATCAATCTCGCCGCTCTTCCTGGCTTCAGTCAGGGTTCTTGTCAGCGCGTGCGCTAGCGTCACAGGCATTGGCATAAGTTGTTCAGTCTCGTCGCATGCGTATCCGTACATCATTCCCTGATCTCCCGCGCCTATTAGATCGTAATCGCGTCCGCCCAGCTTATGCTCTGCCGAATTATTGACACCCATTGCGATATCGGGGGATTGACGGTTAATTCTTTGCATTATCTCACAGTTTTTGTAATCGAATCCAATGTCTTCATGAGTATAGCCTATTTCTTTAATTTTTGCTCTGGCAATACTGTCAAGGTCAATCTTAGATGAGACGGTAATCTCTCCCATGATTAGTACCAGATTGGTGGTAGCGCATACTTCGCAGGCTGAACGGGCATTCTTGTCACGCCTTAGCACTTCGTCAAGTATTGCGTCCGCAATGCTGTCACATACCTTGTCGGGATGACCTTCTGTTATGCTTTCGCTGGTAAAAAGTCTTTTGTTCATGGTAATCCTTTTATATCCTATCGTAATCGTCCAAGTCAGGTATTGATATTGGTTGTTCCTGCACTTTTCCTATCGGATGAACATTAACATTGTTGTACATTTTCAAGCCTGTGCCTGCGGGTATGAGTTTTCCTAGAATAACATTTTCTTTCAAGCCGAGCAACGGATCGCACTTGCCTTTGATGGCGGCGTCTGTCAATACTCTTGTTGTCTCCTGGAAGGAAGCTGCCGCAAGGAATGACTCTGATGCAAGTGATGCCTTAGTGATACCAAGCAGTGTTCTCTTGGCAGTTGCAGGTACTCCGCCTTTCTCAACCAGTTGCTGATTAATTTGCTCATAACGGGAAATGTCCACAAGTTCGCCCGGCAAATAGTCAGAATCGCCTTGCTTTTCTATTCTTACTTTGCGCAGCATTTGTCTGATAATAATCTCAATGTGCTTATCGTTAATCTCAACGCCCGATAATCTGTACGCGTCTTTTACTTCGCGTATCAAATAGTCCTGTACGCCCTTAACTCCACGTGTACGCAACAAATCTTGCAGATTGATTGCGCCCTGTGTCAGCGGAGTGCCCGGCTCTACGCTTGCGCCTTCAGCGACAAGCACTTTAGCGTTAAAGGAAGGAGTATAAGCCTTAACTTCGCCATTGTTACCCGGATCAACGCTGATTGTGACCTTTCTATCTTTTTCAGAAAGGCTGACAGTACCCGATATATCTGAGATTACTGCCTGCGCCTTGGGCGTACGGCATTCAAATAATTCTTCAACTCTCGGCAAACCTTGAGTGATATCTTCACTTGACGCAACACCGCCTGTGTGGAAGGTTCTCATAGTGAGCTGCGTGCCCGGCTCTCCGATTGACTGAGCTGCAATTGTACCGACGGCTTCGCCGATTTTTACAGTATTGCCGCTTGCCATATTCTTGCCGTAACATTTAGAACAAATACCTGCCGCTCTCTTGCAAGTGAATACGCTTCTGATTTTTACCGAGTCAATGCCTATTGCTTCGATAATATCAGCCTGATCTTCGGTTATCATAGAATCTGCTGGCACTATTATTTCCTTTGTCTTGGGGTTAATTACCGCATCAATGGTGAATCTGCCGATGAGTCTGTCTTTCAATTTTTCAATCAAGTCTCCTCTCAAGCCATAAATCGCTTTAACCATTATTCCCTTGGTGTCTCCGCAATCCATTTCGCGGATAATGATAGGCTGCGCAATATCAACAAGACGACGTGTCAAATAACCTGATTCTGCTGTTTTTAACGCAGTATCCGCAAGACCTTTTCGTCCGCCGTGTGAAGATATAAAGTATTCCAATGCGCTCAAGCCCTCGCGGAAGTTGGACTTTACCGGTAGCTCTATCGTCTTACCTGTAGGATCTTTCATTAGACCACGCATACCTGCAAGCTGTCTGATTTGGCTCATATTACCTCTTGAACCCGAACTTTCCATCATTTTGATAGGATTGAACTTGTCAAGCGTTGTTCTCAAAGCTTTTTCTATGTCGTCAGTTGCATTATTCCATACTTTAATAACGTTTCTTTCACGCTCTTGATTGGTAATAATACCTCTTTCAAAGCGGCGTTGAATTTTCTCAACTTCAATATCTGCAGCGGCTAGTATTCCCGCCTTTTCCTTAGGTATGTGCATATCGAAAACGCTCGTTGTGATTGCGCCGATAGTGGAATACTTAAAGCCCAGCGACTTAATTTTGTCTAGTACCGCAGCAGTCTCTGTCGAACCTTTATACTTAAAACAGTTTTCAACTATTTTCTGCAATTGCTTTTTGCCTACTAGATAATCAATTTCAAGGTCAAGCATCTGGTCGGGAGTTTCTCTAGGTGTAAAATGTAAATCCTGAGGTATCGCTTCGTTAAAAATCAATCTGCCCACTGTCGTGTTGAGTCTCTTTGTATATACTTTGCCGTTGATTTCTTTACTGACTCTGACAAATATTTTGGATTGCAGCCCGATTTCCTTAACAAAATAAGCCATCTTCGCTTCATCAATAGATTTAAAGCATTTATTTTCGCCTTGACCGCCATCTTTATCAATAGTGAGGTAATAGCTGCCAAGAACCATATCCTGTGTAGGGGATACGATAGGCTTGCCGTCTGACAATTTAAGTATGTTATTTGTGCTAAGCATCAAGAAACGCGCCTCAGTCTGAGCCTCAATCGACAACGGTACGTGTACTGCCATCTGATCGCCGTCAAAGTCTGCGTTAAACGCGCCGCAAACCAGCGGATGGATTTTGAGAGCGCGACCTTCAACAAGCACCGGCTCAAAAGCCTGAATGCCCAATCTGTGAAGGGTAGGCGCGCGGTTAAGCAA
>SACC01000599.1 GCA_009928745.1 Clostridia bacterium | reverse complement strand
CCGTTGTTTCTCGCATCGAGTTTCTCCACCGGCGCCGCGGTGATCATGCTCATGTCGAAAAATCATTCCGATACGTTTATTAGAGCAAGACCGCAGGAAGTAACGTTTTATACGGTGGGAAACGCGGAGCCTCTGGAAATTATTGTCGAGATATCCTCAAATAACGACGGTGGCTTGTTCTGTTGGCCGATGTTAAGTAATTACGAGCAATATCAAACGGTTTTTGTAGTCAAGGAGTGGTACGGGGGCATATTCCCCATCATGTTTTTTTCGGCGGCGCTAATAATAATTCTGATGGTGCTGATACTGAATTTTATCAAAATCAACCGCAAAATCGACGTTCCAATAATTCTTTATATGTTGGCTTTGATGGTTCACTATATTTTTACTGTCGAGGTAGCCGAACAGCTTTTCGCATTATTCTCCAATGTGAATTATTATTATTCTCATTATTTTTCATATATAACCGGTATTGTTTTGTGGGCGGCGTTCGTATTGGTTTTGAAAAAATACAATATTATGAAATCCAACAAGCTCGTGGACGGTATAATTATCGGCGTGAATCTCTTGGTGATGATAACTTTCTATTTGCTCGCGGGCTATATGATACGATATTGGCTGCTACTTATACCCGCCGCGTCAATGCTTTACTATATCTATTATATTTGCAAAGCAGCCGCCGAATCGGTGAAGTTCGCTCCTATATTAATTATTCAATCGATTTTCATCTTTATGGTTCTCATAATGGAGGCAACGGATAACAACGGAGTTTTCCTTATCGGAGGAGGAGGGGTATATTCGACCGCGTTTTCTATTATTCTGATACTTGTGCTTTGGGTGTATGTTTTACAGATTAAAGACACCATAAACAATTCCCGTAATGCCGAGAGGCTTGAAAAGGAGATATCCGAAGTAAAAAACAGAGCGCTGAAAGCGCAGATTAAGCCGCATTTTATGTTTAACGTGCTGACAAGCGTACAGGATATTTATCATAACAATTTGGAGGAGGGCGACAACGCGCTCGCGAAGTTTTGCAAGCATCTGCGGCTCAACGTGGATTCCGAATACAAGGATATGGTCAGTTTTAATGAGGAGCTAAGT
>SACC01000598.1 GCA_009928745.1 Clostridia bacterium | reverse complement strand
GAATACATATATGTCATAGATGAATTAATTGTAATAGAAAACGATGGAAGCGGACAGCACGAAAGGCATGACATTATATACCGTACAGATATGTCAGGAAATAATGCAGAAAAAATGTACGAGGTCGTTGATAGCAATTTAAGTTATTTATTCGGGTACGAAGGATGTTTGTATTTTATTGAACCTTTTACTAACGAAAACAATAAATCAACATATACATTAACGGAAATCGGTACGGACGGAAAAGTGAAACACCTCTCTCCTGATGGTATAAATATTGCTATATACACAATTAATAAAAATGGTATCTATTATATCGACGAAACAAATGCTTCATTGTTCCACACAGCAGATAAATTTCAAACAACAAAAAAACTTATTGAATATACTGGTAAATTTTTCTCAGCAGACGGATATTTGTTTTATAAAAAGATTGGAGATAATCATAAACTTTACCGCAGTTCTACCGATGGCACGGGTGAAATAACGATAAGCGAAGATATAGGCGATTTTACATACAATAACGGATATATTTATTATGTAAGTGGCGATAACTTGAATGAAATGTGGCGTATGAAATCCGACGGTACTGGTAACGAACTTGTATTCGTCAGCGAGACTAATGGTCAACCCGACGAGTTTGACTGGTATCTTATAGACGGTTCTCTTTGTTATGCTTATTGCTCTACCTGTGTGGACGAAGTCGAAGCGGAAAAAAACAACGGGAATACTCAAGTCCATTTTACAGTCTATGATATGACCACCGGTGAAAAATATCTTATAGACCCTGACTTTTGATAAGACATGAAACTGACATTATACGAATTCAAAAAGATATTTTCATATAAATATATCTGTGTTGCGTTTGTCGTTTTGTTTGCGTTAAACGCGGCGTTATGTATTTATTTGTCCGAAAATGACAATATGAGATGTACATATGACGACGACATAGAAGCTGTGTTCGATATGTATGAAACAGACAAACAAAAGCTGACGGATTATTATAACGAACTGAAAACGCTTAGTGCCGAATATTCACGCCTTGAATTTGAAGCCATGCACAACGGCGATTATGATTACCAGCGTCCGCGTATGCCCTCTACCC
>SACC01000597.1 GCA_009928745.1 Clostridia bacterium | reverse complement strand
CGACAGGATATTTGATTATCGGGAATAACATACCTATCGAGCCGTAAACTACCCAATTAATGGCTACGCAGTAGATAAAATGCGGCTTGACAAAACTAATAAAACATAGTAAAATTATATATTAGGAGCGATGGTTGGGCTCGGTCTGTAGACCGAGCAAAACTATCGAAATATCCGATAAAAATATAATAGGAGTAGTTATGCAAAAATATTCATATGTTGCTCTTACCCCAGACGGGAAAACCATTAAGGGAACAATGATTGCGCAAAGCGATGAGGAAATTAAACAGCTGGTTACTAAAGGCGGTAATTATTGTCTTTCCTTTACAAAAGTTAAGGATGACAGTAAAGGACAAAAGGCGCTGCCGCTGAAACTGGTTGTCAATTTTTGCCGTCAGCTAGGCTCTATTCTTAAGGCAGGTTTGCCATTGTCCTCGGCGCTTGAGATGCTTTACGGCAAGACGGATAAAGGTCCGTTAAAAACCGCGATAGGCAATATATATGAGATAGTGCAGAAAGGTAATTCGCTCTCCGATGCCCTTATCAAGCAGGGCAAATCGTTCCCGAACATTATGCTTAATATGGTTAAGGCGGGTGAAATGAGCGGCGATCTTGACGACAGTCTTAATAAGCTTGCCGACCATTTTGAAAAGGATGTTAAGTTGCGCAACCAAGTGAAATCCGCAATGAGGTATCCTAAGATTCTAGGCATAATTACTTTAGCGGTAGTAATACTGTTGGTAACTACTATATTGCCAAAAATGGTTGGCAGTATGGACGCAGACAAATTGCCGGCAACTACCAAATTCCTTTTAGGAATATCGGATTTCATAATGACAAAATGGCCTATTTTATTAATTGTAGTTATTATGCTCTATGTCGGTTTGCCGATGATATTCAATATTCCAAGCGTCAGATTCAATGTTGATAAGTTTAAGCTGAAGGCGCCTAAGGTGGGCAAAATGATGCGAATGATATATACAGCGCGTTTTGCAAGGTCGCTAGCGACTTTATACGACGGCGGTATACAGCTTATTGAAGCGATGAATATGGCTACTGCGATAGTGGGCAATGAATATGTGTCAAAACAAATGGACGAAGCGATAT
>SACC01000596.1 GCA_009928745.1 Clostridia bacterium | reverse complement strand
TCTCCCACGCTTGGCAAGCTGTCGCCAAGACATATGCACCCGTCGAATCTGCCATTACTGTACGCCTTTAATTCACCGCACCACCACTTACCTTTAAGTTTGTAAAAAAATACACTGCCTGAGGTAGCCGCGAATAGTTCCTCCACATTTGCAAGTATGTTTTCATGGTATTCGGGGACATTTTCTCTATTGACTATTATTAGATTAAGCGCGTTATTAGTTGTGTAAAGTATATACGCGCCTCCAGATTTCCGCTCGACAATTACTGCGTCATTTACGTTCTGCGCTAGGGTAATCGGTGTTTCGTTAATATACACAAGCTCGCCGCCGTCGTTCACTGCTGCGCTAACCAGTCTATCCGCAAGCCCGTCCAAGGCATAACAGTACTTAGAGTCAAAGCATTTGTAGCCGAACAGTCGGTTAGTGGATATCTGTCCGTTCGAGGATACCATATTCCGCATCAGCTTTTCGTCCTCTAAAGAATACAATAGACAGCCATCGCCAAAAGCCGTGCTTCCGATTATATTAATCGGATTATACAATCGCTCGAGCTTGTTACCGCACACGCTGACAACCGCCCCGTTATCTCCGCTTGAAAAGTCCATTTTGAGCGTATTGATTCCCTCATCAAGGTATACGTTCAACGCGCATTTTATGGTATCGAATTCACCTGCGAATATTCCGTTAATATTGATGTTGAACTTTGTAGCCGCGTCAGCTAATATCTCTACCGCCATATTTACCATACCCTTGCCCGAATAAAAGCTCATTGTGCGCGAATTATTAACTGCGCCATGAGCGTCGAAGCTGTAGCTTATTTCGTTCTTTATTTCATTCTTTCTATCGGCTATCTGGGTAGCTGCAAGATAAGTTTCCTTTGTCCAATTCATATTCACCTCATATCCGTAACCAGCTCAATTCTCGATATTCTGGCGCAATCCGTTTGGCTTATTATTTTTATTTTTATTTCGTCAAAACATTTATTAATTCTTATTTTCTGATATTTTGTGTCGCCCGTAATATAATGACTTTGTATCGTTCCGTCAAGCTCAAGCTCCATAGTAAGATCATATTTTGTATTGATTATTATTTCTTTCAGTATTTTTAC
>SACC01000595.1 GCA_009928745.1 Clostridia bacterium | reverse complement strand
CCGATTTTGGGCATCTGCTACGGCGCACAAATCGTCGCCAAGGAGTTTTCCGGTCAGGTCTCCGCCGCCAAGGTCAGCGAATACGGCAAAACCGAAGCTTGGCTGGTAATAGATACCCGCCCCGATGCAAAAATATATTTTGGCTTTAAGGATAAAATAAGTAAGGAAGAGCTGTCTAAGTATGAAGAACGCAGTTTGTTGGAAAAAGATATTATGGCTAACATTATGAACGAGGTGGAGGCAAGGGTAGGAGATATTTATCTAATACGCGCAGGGCTTATTCACGCTATCGGGGCAGGGTGTACAATAGTGGAAGTGCAGGAGCCTACCGATTTTACCATTCAGCCCGAAAACTGGTGCGGAGATTATCAGATAAGCGAGCAGGAAAAATACATAGGACTGACAAAGGATATTGCGCTTGACTGTTTTGACTATAATATGTACGGCAAAAACGCCGTAAAATCCGCTCAAATTACTCCCATAACTGTTATTGATGAGAAAGGCTACAAGAAAGAAGCGCTGATTAGTTATGACGATACTCCTTGCTTTGCCCAAAACCGCCACATTATAGATAATGGCAATTTTGTTATGGATTGCGCCCCTTCGGTATGGCTTGTTCTTGACGGAGAGGCGAATATTTCGGGCAGGGACTATTCACGCAATATAAAGAAAGGGGAGTATTTCTTTTTGCCATTTTCAGCTGAAAGTAAGTATACTGTTAGCGGCAAAGCAACACTGATTGAGTGTTTGCCTAGCAAGCAGGATTAATCATGAATAATAATTATTACGGAGATTTTCATACACATACGAAATACAGCGACGGCTCTGGCAATGTAGAAAGCAACGTGCAATGCGCCATTGAAGCAGGTCTAAAGGCAGTTGCTATTACCGACCATGGCTTTAACAACCCTAAGGCGCTTAGCTTGCGCTATGAAAGCTATCTAAAACAGCGCGAGGAAATAATTACCGCGCGTAAAAAATATCCACAAATCGAGATTTTGCACGGTGTAGAGGCGGATATAATAGGCTTAGACGGCACTATTGATATGGATGAGGAGCAATGCGCCAATACCGATATTTTGGTGGCGGGCTTCCATCGCTGGGCTAAGG
>SACC01000594.1 GCA_009928745.1 Clostridia bacterium | reverse complement strand
CCGTATAATAGTATGTACGAATCGCCTGATTTTTGTTAATAGTATCCGATATTTGCTTTTTGTTCTGCTGATATTGCGCAATCTGCCGCGTATTATAATAGTCAGACAACCTGGCGCGCAACGCCTTTAATGCTTTTGCTTTATTCTTTAACTGCGACCTTTCATCCTGACATATAACCGCAATACCTGTCGGTATATGCGTAATGCGGATAGCCGTCTCCACCTTATTGACATTTTGTCCGCCCGCGCCGCTTGCATTGAATATGTCGATTCTCAACTCTTTGTCGTTAAGCGCTACATTTATATCATCCGGCTCTTGTAATACAACTACTTCAACCGAATCCGTTTTTGTTTTTACGCGCGCCTCTCCCCCAAAACCCACCGCTTTATGAATACCGCTCTCGTATTTTAGTCGACTGTAAGCGCCTTTGCCCGATATACAAAGCTTTGCCGCTTTTACCCCGTTCCCGCCGCCGTTAGGCTCTCTTTTAATTGAATAGCCGTTCTGCTCTGCGTATTTTTCATATATACGGATAAGCTCGGCGCAAAATTGCTCGCTGCCATCATTAGCTTTAAGCTCAATTACCGCATTATTCTCCTCGCGCCCGTCAGGCTGCATCAGCAACAATTTTATTTGCGCGGCTTGTTTGTTAATTTTTAATTGCAATGCATTGATTTCCTCAATAAGTAGGGCTTTTAGATCTTCGCTCACGCTGTCGGAGAGCGCCGCTTTGTACTCATTAATTTCCCCGATACTTTTGATAAGCTCGTTATGCGCAATTACGATTTCCTCAAGCTGCGCGCGTTCTCTTAAAAGTCTTAGGAATAATCCGTTATCGGCAATAATCTCAGGCGCCAAAAGCAGTACGCTTATCTCATCGTACCTTGACTTGTTTTTTTCTGTTTTTGCTAGTAAACGCTTAATAAAATCTTCCATATTCACTACAACTCATTACTGATTATATCATAAAAACAAATATGATTTCAATTATTAAAAAGTTGCAAATAACAAAATCCCATACTGCAATAATTACATGATTATAAAATTTTAATTGGAAAGACTAACGCAACGCCTTGTCGTAGGGGATACCGGAGGACTTAGGCGCGCGG
>SACC01000593.1 GCA_009928745.1 Clostridia bacterium | reverse complement strand
GGAGCATAGCTCAGCTGGGAGAGCATATGCCTTACAAGCATAGGGTCACAGGTTCGATCCCTGTTGCTCCCACCAAGAAATACGGAAATGTTACGCATTTCCGTATTTTTCTTTTCCTTTACACTTTATTAGCTAAAAATAACTGCACTAATGTTATTCTTATCAGCGCAGGAAGTTTTTAATCATTGATAACTTAACATTGGGTTTTGGTATCGTTATCATCACTTTGCCGCAGTTGCGGATAATATTCCTTAATCAACTCCAGATAATACTCAAAGCGGTGCGCCCTTATTGGCATCGGGCGGTGATTGTCAAAGTGCAGCATAATGCACGGCGAAATCTTGTTATAAACCTCTAATAACTCATAACGTATCAAATGCTTTTCCTTGATTAATGCTGTAATTCTGCCATGATAATTATAATATGCCAACTTTATTATCTCTCCATTTTTCCATTTCGGACAATAGCTTTGCCTGACATCTTGCCCGATAATAATTATGGTCTGCGTAATGCGTTTTAAAATACACATCGCCCTCCAGATAATCGGTCAGAAATCTGATAACAAGCTCGTATGTCATAATCAGCGGCGCAATTCTTAACAACTCACGCTCTTTAGCGGTCATTGTGTTGCCAAGCACCTCAATATAGGCGCTCTCATACGCCTCGTATTTTTCTTTATCAAACACAATCTTGTCTAAGTCTTTTTCGTCCTCTTTCGCCGTGTTGCAGCCATAACGGATCGCGTCGCCAAAGTCGTAAAGCATAGACCCGCGCATAATTGTATCAAGGTCAATAACGCATAGCCCTTTATCGGTTTTTTCATCAAACAGCACGTTGTTGATTTTTGTGTCGTTATGGGTAACCCGGTAAGGGAGCTCTCCTTTCTCCAATCTCGCGACAATTATATCCGAATATGCGGCTCTCTCGTTGACAAAGCTAATCAGTTCACTGCATTTTGCGGCGCGTCTGGCGCTATCGCCATCAACGGCAAGCCTGAATTTTTCAAGTCGCTTGACAGTATTGTGAAAGTCGGTGATAGTATCCTTAATTGTATTAATATCGATATCGGAAAGGTACTTTTGAAATGCGGCATAAGATAGCGCCGCTTCGCGGAACTGTTC
>SACC01000093.1 GCA_009928745.1 Clostridia bacterium | reverse complement strand
GTTCTCAGTTATTGTACCACCATAAAGATTAAAGATGATACAAGAGTATACGCCGCCGCCGCTAGTGTCAGCGCTGTTTAGAGAGATTTCCCCGCCGTTGATAGTGAATCCGCTGCTATTGTATACACCGCCTCCGTTGATTGACGCCGAATTTTGATTGATTTCACCGCCATTCATTGTAAAGTTGTTTCGGTTATGAACGCCGCCGCCAAAGCTAATTGCCGTGTTACCCGTTATTAATCCTCCTGACATGGTAAATGTACCTGAGGTATTTATTCCGCCGCCGCTAGCAGATACGGTATTATCAGATATCACGCCTCCGTTTACAGTTAATGTTCCTGTACTATAAATTCCGCCGCCGTCTATCGCTGCATTATGAGATATTGTTCCGCTTTCAAGCGTTAATGTGCCCGTATTATAAATGCCGCCGCCGTATCCTCCGTTACCACCAATAACGTGGTTTTTGCCTCCCTTGATCGCTCCCAAAGTTTCTACTGATGTATCAGTAATTGTAAGATTTCCTTGATTCCAAATCACAAATCCATTAGCAATATAAATGGATGTTACGCGGTCTATCGTATAACTGTTCAAATCGATTATAATATAATCAGTATTTGCTAAGTAAATATACTCGTAGCTTGTATCGTCTACGGTCAGACCAAAACTGTTGCTTATAGCAGTAACATTTGCAAAAAGCTTAACTTCGGCTATATTTTCTGAAGTAGTTGCCGCCGCAGTTGCCGCCGTCCAAGCTTCCGCGAATGTGGAATAGCCGACAGTCGAACCGTCGAAGGTGACTTCAGCTTTTGCAATAATAAAACTCAATATACTTTCTAATTCTGTGTAATTATCTGTTTCCTCGACCGTTGCCTTCACCCACCAAATCCCAGCATTCGTAGGTACTGTATCTGTATATTCACCATCTTCAGCATCTGAATAACTGAATGTTACTGTCCCGAATATTGCTTCCGCTATTGGGCTGTTAGCAGAATCGCCATAGCTCCAGCCTGTGATTGCAAGCGCAGAAATCCAACTATTAATTACCTGAGATGATAATAACGGATAATCGTTATTCACACTACTCTCTATTATCCACAAATGATAATCCGGCGTGGATTCAGCAAAAACCCATGCGTTCAGAGCGTTAAGAAGGCTGGTGCCTGTATATGAACCGACCGTTTGAGATGACTCAAGCACTGCACTTGTATTAAAACCCGTTGTATGACCTGCAACGTCTGCAGTTGTTGAGCCTTGATTCATATTGCCTATGCCGAATTGCACAACATCGTTGCCGTCTTTTGCTGAGCCTGTAATATAATAACAATTGTTTATCGTGCGTCCAAGACCATTACGTCCTGCAACGCCGCCGACATATGTACTGTTTCCCTTAATACTACCCGTATTGTAGCAATTATCCAAATTATCAGCGTTTAACCCTACAATTCCGCCTACATCACTATGGTCTACATCTCCTCCCATAACAGTACTAGTATTGTTAGAATTGCTAATTGTTCCGTAGTTATATCCAACAATACCTCCGACATATCTATTACCTTTAATATAAGAGTTAATAACGCCCACATTCGTTATTTCGCTATCAATATTTATACAGCCGAATAAGCCCTGATGAGTATTTGTTGTATTAATATAAGTACCTGATATTTCATACCCGTCGCCGTTAAATTTGCCATTAAACTTATTGGTGCTGTTACCTATCGCCAACCATGAATTTATATCCCCTGAATAAATTCCCGTTGTACCCGTCATATTGGTGTATATAGTCCCCATAACGCTTGCAGGACTGTCAAAATCCGTATTGACGCCGCTTGTGTCGCCCTTTATACCTGTACCTAAATATGCTGTATTATAGCCGTCTGTCATAATTACAAGTCCTGTATCAGCGTCAAAGGTGAATGTCTCATCATTCAGAACAATATTATCAAGAAGCTTGTAATAAGCTGTCTGCAAGGTAGCGTAAGGCACGCTGTCGCCGCCTTCAATTACCACAGCAGCAATACCTTCATTTATTGTATTAGCAAAAAAAGCAAGCTGCCCAGCTGTTTCTATAATATATGGAGCGCCTTCTGTTCCATTGCCGCCTACAAATAATATTGACTCTATTCCAAGAGTTTTTTCATCTAGAGAATCTAACACTGAATATAAAACGTCGTCAGAGGTCACAACGCCAGTGCTGTCTCCCCAACCATTTGTAATTGTGCCAGGGGTTTCCATTGTCACTCCGATAGTTCCATCGAAGGTATCTGGCGAAGTGCCGCCATTGTTATCGCTGATATTAATTAATTTGCCGTTAGGAAGATATATGTTATTTGCCGTGCCTCCGGACAAGACGCCTTCCAAAATCGTGCCGCCTGAAACATTTCCGCTCAAGTTTACATTACCGGAAAGATTTATAACGTTCGAATAAACTCCGCCACCAATACTACCACTTCCTGCAGTATTATGAGTAATTGTTCCGCCTAATAAATTAACTGTATTATAGCTTAAAACACCGCCTCCCCATGCGTTTGAAGCATTCAGAGATACTGTTCCTCCGGTAATGTTGAAAGAGCTGTTCATATTAACAAATACGCCGCCGCCGTCTCCATAAGCGAAGTTTTCATAAATATTGCCACCGCTAAGAGTAAGCATGTTGGACGTCATACCATCGCCGACACATATGCCTCCTCCGTTTGACGCTTCATTAGAGTATATATCGCCACCACTGATATAAGTTGCGCCCACAGAATATATGCCGCCGCCTTTTATTGCAGAATTGTGTGAAATCACTCCTCCTATCATATTAAATGTGCCGCTACTGTATACGCCGCCGCCATATCCGCTTATTCCGCCTTCGTAACCGTTGTTATTTCCTCCGGTTATAATTCCATCTGAATTTAATGATGTATCGGATAGAATAAGATTTCCTTCATTATTAATAACGCAACCTTCTGCTTGAGAAGTAGTAAGCGCTCGGTCAATAGTATATCCGTTCAAATCAAGAACAATATAATCACTGCTTGTAACATAGATATAATCGTAAGCCGTGCTGTCAACCGTCAGTCCGAAACTACCTCCGACCGCCGTAACATTGGCAAGGAGCTTCACCGTAGATATATTTTCTGAAGTAGTTGCCGCCGCAGTTGCCGCCGTCCAAGCTTCCGCGAATGTGGAATAGCCGACAGTCGAACCGTCGAAGGTGACTTCAGCTACTTCTCCTTCAGCTTTAGCCGAATATTCGGCGCTGCCGATTATGGAAAAAGACGCAAGCAAGACTAATATTGCAAGAGCAATAATTAAGTACGTCTTAAAAAAAGCATTTTTTTTCATTTGTCTTTTCCTCCGTATCAGGGGTTTCATAATTACTTAATAACATATATTAATCAAAAAAAGATATCGTTCACTTGAAAGCGGCAAAAAATCACTTAAAAATATTACTTTAGGTCAAGTATTATATTTTTCTGAACAAATAATCCGCCGGAAATTATTAACTGTTGTCAACATTGTCTGCAGATGCGGGAATCAAAATACGCAAGCTGAAACAGTCTTCAACAATCTTATAATCAAGAACGGCATTATATTTGTCTGCAAAAGCTTTGATGCTTTGGGTGCCTATTCCGTGATCTTTTATATCAGAAAACGGCGCGCCATATTTATCAAGTAAAATTTTGCCGTCAAAAGTATTGGATATTTCGATAACAAACTTGGGCTTGTACAAGCAGACTATATCAATATGCCTTCTTTCTTCTGATAATTTTTTTACGGCATTTCTCGCATTTTCAAGCGCATTGGCAAATACGTTGGCGAGATCCATCTCTTCAATGTCGATTTGTGTGGGTATATATAATTTATGTTTCAAGGAGATACAGTCGTTCTTAATCAATGCAAAATAATGCGTAAGGATAGCGTTAATGGTTGAATTTTCACAATATTTTTCAATAATAATCTTTTTATAATCAGAGTCTTTTTTGCCGATAAAGTCAAGAGCAGCGGACACATCTCCGGATTTTATTAAAGATGATATGTTCTCAATAAAATGTCTGGTATCGTGTCGTAATATTTCCATTTTCCTCTCCGCCTTTTCAACGGCGGCGTATTGGTGCTTAACGGCTTCAAGATGGTAATTAAATTGCTGTTGCTTGATTGCTTGCTGTTGCTGCTCTTGAAACATCCTGAAAAAATTCATTGTAATTAGATATGTCGCTATTACTGCAATAACAGATAATATCATTATAACTAACCATTCGCGCGAATAACCAAGCGCGTTCATCATGAATATATAATAAAATATTGCATAACCGCAGAAGGGAATTATGCAAAACAATCCCCATCCTTTATTCAGCGTGTTAAGCATATTAAGGTATAGATCCCTGAAATATGCTTTTATAAGCACAAATATAAATATAAAGGTTACAATTCTTCCTACGACTTCAAGTGTAATGCTTGAATCTTTAAAGCTGGAAAAAATCGCGCCACAAATAGAAATAATAATCGAAAATATGATAACGGTAAGCAATGTGAACAGGGCTTTCAGTCCTCGTTGCTTAGATATAATATTAAATAAAAAGAATGAAGGCACATGAACCAGTAAGGGATAATAATCGTAGAAAATATCGTATCCCAAAAAGAATATAAAGATAAAATTAATCAGCATAATACCAATCCAACCGGAAAGAAGAATTATCAATGTTTTTTTCTTATCGTATCTGGAATCCAGCAGTATATAAATAAGTATAAGAGCCGATATCATATTGAAAACATATCTTACCGTTATCATTATTCGTTATTCCTTATAATATAGTCCAAATAGTTTTCTTTAATCTGCTTGTATTTTGACGAGGCAATCGGAATTGCTATATTGTTAGTCATAATAAAATCTTTGTTAGTAATTGTCTTAACGTGCTGCATATTTATTAGAAAGGAATTATGACAACGCAAAAACCGAATATCCTTAACTAATTCCTCTATCACGATATCAAAAGGAGTTCTAAGTACTGAGGAGGTGATCGGCTGACGGTCAATAATATTATATTTGACCGAATGATTGTAATACTCGGCAGATATCATGTGATGATAAGCTATTACTTCAATGCCGTTATTGGTATTCACGGTAAAGCGTAAAGAGTTTTCTATATCAATACGGTTAATTGCCGTTTCTAACACATTAAATAGATAGACTTCCGATACTGGCTTTAGAAGATATTGAAAAGCCCTGACCTGATATGATTTCAAAGCATAACTTTCGGATGATGTCAAATATATTATATAAGCGTATTCGTCATTTTTCCGTATTTGTTCACCAATATCAATACCTGTAAAATCAGGCATCATTATATCCAAAATATAAATATTGTATCTTTCGCCACTGCTAATTTTTTCCATTAAATCACTGGGCGAATTAAATATCTTGATAGAAATATCCATAGAATTATGCGATGCATAAAATTTGTACAGTAATTGTTCCGTATGTTTCAACTCGGACATATTATCATCGCAAACAGATATTTTTAGCATTTTATATTCCCTTAGTTGCAAGCTTTTACAATCTTAGATACAAACTTTTACAATATTATACATTATTATACAATATATATTAGAATTTGTAAATATCGAAGCTCGAATTTTAGAGGGGAGGTAAAACTATAAAGCATAAATTCTGAGGAAAATTTTTGTTTTAATTTTGTAATTAGGCAATGTATATAATATACTTGGACAAAATTTTTTTAATTTAATGAGTTCAACTTTACTTATACTTGCGGAAAGATATAATTTTACCCATAAAATTATAAAAAAAGAACTACCCGAATCCAGTCTAAAGTGACTAAGGTGTTCGGATAGTTCCACTTTGGCTTTGATTACCTATTTTGATACAATTACGCACCCCTAGCAGAAATCACGCACCCTTGAGGGTAAATCACGCACCCCTGACTAGAACTACGCACCCC
>SACC01000592.1 GCA_009928745.1 Clostridia bacterium | reverse complement strand
CGAGACGCGGATGTGAGGTCCGTTATGGTAAATTTAGACATAGTTGCATATTACAAATAATATCGTTATAATTAAAACAAAAAGGAGAAAATAAAAATGTTAACACCTATTAGAACAGAAACAGCACAGAATATAGCATTAAACATGTTCGTGCTTTCAACGGGTTATACGCCAGGTTCCGGACCTACCGGAGAGCTTGGAGCGACAACGGGCGGAGGAACGTTTACAGCAACGCCCGAGTTTAGAGTTCCAGGACTAAACGGATTAAGGAAGAACACAAAAGGGTTTATGGTTATCGACGAATGGGACGTCAGTTTGAAATGCTCAGCCGTAGAATTAACCGAGGCAGGGTTACTACTTGCAGCCGGATACGGTTCAGCAGCGACGGACGCAAACGTAACTACGATAACCCCAGCGCAAGGGCTCGTTCCAGATAGCGAGTATGCTGATTTATGGGTATCGGGAAATACCAGTGATGGCAAGATATTCGCGATTTGCATAAAGAACGCGTTAAATAATAACGGAGTGCAGTTAAGTTTTGCGGATAAGGATACTGGAAAATACGATATCGATGTTCGCGGAAATTATACCGCAGCAACGCTTGACACACCCCCGTTCACAATTTATTTGGATAAGTCCGTAGCGACCGCTGATGCAATCGCGCTCTCGAGTATTGCTCCAACAGCAGGTTCGACTGGAGCGGTTTCAAAAATTGATATGACATTTAATAACGCAATTTCGAGCCATGCAGTTACGGTTGTGTTGGCTTCCACTGGGGCGATTATAGATGGAGCGTTCTCGTACGATGCACCGCATAAAGTACTAACGTTTACACCGACAAGCGCTTTCGCTTCGGCTCTGCATATTGTTAATATAACCGGGGTAAAGGATATTTACGGACAGACCTTGGCTAGTGCGACTAGTACGTTTACGGTAGCATAAAAAGGATAAATTAATTTAGGGAGGGTGAAATGAAACTAACGACAGACAAAGCAGTGGATTTATTAATCGAGATAACACCTTACATTGTTGAGATTTCGGCAGATACCGAATTAAGAGAAGTAATCTCGAAACAAAAAAAAGCGAAAAAGCCCGACGAGTTCGGGCTCTACGCAGGACTA
>SACC01000092.1 GCA_009928745.1 Clostridia bacterium | reverse complement strand
GACGTAGATGTTGAGATTAATCAAGGCGATCTGAAAGTAGACACATATAGATCTAGCGGCGCTGGCGGACAGCATGTCAACAAAACCGAATCCGCAATCCGGATAACTCATCTTCCTACTGGATTAGTTGTAACATGTCAGGAAGAAAAGTCACAGATAAAGAATAGGGAAAAGGCGATGAAAGTACTTAAAAGCAAGCTGTACGACCACTTTCAATCGCAGTTAGACAAGGCTTATGCAGAGAACCGCCGCGCTCAGGTAGGTACAGGAGACAGGTCAGAACGCATACGCACCTATAATTATTCGCAAGGGCGAGTAACAGACCATAGAATCAATATGACAGTATATTCTTTGGATTACTTTCTTGACGGTGATATATTGTCTATGGTAGAAGCGTTGCAGATCGCTTCGCAAAACGAAAAATTATCTTCGGGAACGGACGATTAATAAAGATTTATACTATTTTACAAGTAAACTACATATGTGTTGGTTTTGCCTATTGAAAAAATTTCCATTATAGAGTACAATATATTCATCATATATTGGAGGAATAATTGTGGTTCGTTTAATTTATGGAGCTAAAGGCTCAGGTAAAACGGGAATAATAGTCAATGAGGCTAACAACAGGGCAGTGGAGAATGACTCGGTAGTGTTCTTAACTAACACCTGGCGATACAGATTCGATATAAAACACGAAGTAAGACTCATCAACGCGTTGGATTACGATATATGTACCGAACTAGGCTTTACTGGTTTTATTAGAGGCATACTTGCTTCCAATAACGACATTCATTTGATGTATATCGACGGCGCTCATCGATTGGTATGTAAGGAAATCGCAGAGATGGAGAGCTTTTATGAAGCGCTGGATACGATTGCGAAAAAATGCAAAGTGGAAATTGTGGTAACCGTAAGTGTGGATAAACTCCCCGATTTTCTAAATAAATATGAAAAGGAGAAAGCGTAGATATGAAATATACCAGCACGCGCAATAAAATGCTCAACATCAGCGGCAGTGAGGCTATTGTCAGAGGCATTTCAGAAGACGGCGGATTGTTCGTGCCTGTGGATTTCCCACAGTTATCCAAAAATGTAATTATTGAACTTAGTGAAAAATCCTATGAGGAAAGAGCGGCTTACGTTATGAGCTTATTCCTTGAGGATTTTTCTTATGAAGAATTGTTGAGCTACGCAGAGAAAGCGTATGCCAAATTCGACGGAGATCCGTGTCCGGTAGTCAATATTGACGACGGACTCTATATAATGGAGTTGTGGCACGGACCCACATGCGCGTTCAAGGACATTGCGCTGACGATGCTGCCGTATCTTTTAACCGCAGCTAAGGAAAAACTCGGCATAAAAGACAAAACCTTAATACTTGTGGCGACCTCCGGCGATACTGGCAAGGCGGCGCTTGAAGGCTTCCGTGATGTTAAAGATACGGATATTATGGTATTCTATCCCGACGAGGGAGTAAGCCGGATGCAGCAGCTCCAAATGTCGACTCAAGAAGGCGGCAATGTGTATGTTGGCGCTATAAAAGGCAATTTTGACGATGCTCAGACTGCGGTAAAAGAGATATTTGCCGATAAAGCAGTAGAAAAAGATTTAAAAGCAAAAGGCTATTCTTTATCCTCAGCCAACTCAATTAATTGGGGAAGATTACTGCCCCAAATAGCTTATTATATATCCGCTTACTGCGATTTGCTAGGCTCCGAAGAGATAAGCTACGGCGATAAGATTAATTTTTGTGTTCCGTGCGGCAACTTTGGCAATATACTAGCAGGTTATTATGCTATGCGTATGGGTTTACCTATAGGCAAGCTTATTTGCGCGTCCAATATCAACAACATATTGACTGACTTTTTTAACACCGGCATATATGACACGAAAAGAGATTTTCACAAGACAATGTCACCCTCAATGGATATTTTAATTTCTTCCAATCTTGAAAGGCTGTTATTCGAGATGCTTGAGAGGGACGATGCTAAGCTAATAGAATTAATGAAAGAGCTCAAAGCCACGGGCAGATATGCAATTGACAAAAGGCTGATTGAGGATAGATTCCTTGGCTTTGTCGCCGGTTATGCAACCGAGGACGACACTTTTGATACAATATATAATAATTTTGATATATACGATTATATTTTTGACCCGCATACTGCAGTGGCGGCTTATGTATATAATGAATATATTCTTAGCGGTGACGAGACGCCAACAGTTATTGTGTCTACCGCTAATCCTTATAAGTTTTCAAAAGATGTCTACGCGGCTATAAGCGAGGGCAGCGAGACTGATGATTTTTCGGCGGCAAAACGGATTAATCTGCTTACAGGGATGGAGATGCCCGAGGTTATAGAGAATTTGCGCCAACTGCCGGTAAGGTTCGAGGAAGTGTTTGATAAGGATGCAATTAAAAATAAAGTGTTTGAATATACGACAAGATGACAGAGGTAATAATGGATAATAACGGACGCAAAATAATATACAGCGGTATACAGCCCACAGGCTGCGTTACCATAGGCAATTATATTGGAGCGATTAACAACTGGAAAAAGTTGCAGGAAAACAACGATTGCATATACGGTATAGCCAATATGCACGCCTTGACGGTGAGACAGGACCCCGCGGAATTCAGAGCCAGGGTAAAATCTTTTTTTGCGCAGTATCTTGCTTGCGGACTTGATCCGGATAAAAGCATAATATATATTCAATCAGATGTTGCCGAACACGCCGAGCTTACCTGGGTGCTCAACTGCTTCACATATCTTGGCGAGCTGTCGAGAATGACGCAGTTTAAAGACAAATCCGCAAAAAACGAGGACAATATCAACTCGGGTTTATTAACCTATCCTATATTAATGGCAGCGGATATATTATTATACAAGACCGATTTGGTACCGGTTGGAATAGACCAGAAGCAGCATCTTGAGTTGACGCGGGACATAGCGGCGAGGTTCAACAATATATACGGAGATGTTTTCACCGTACCCGAGCCATATATTCCCGAACAGGGAGCAAAAATAACCAGCTTGCAGAATCCTTTGGAAAAAATGAGCAAATCCGATCCAGATCCTAACGGTATGGTATCCATAATTGACGCCCCCGATGTAATAATGAGGAAATTCAAAAGAGCGGTAACAGACAGCGGTACAGGTATTTATGTAAGCCCCGAAAAACCGGGCATAACCAATCTTTTGACAATATATTCAGTATTTGCAGATTGCCCAATACGCGAGGCGGAAGGGCGTTTTGAGGGTAAAGGATACGGAGAGTTCAAGACGGCGGTAGGCGAAGCGGTGGTGGATGTGTTAAAACCCGTAAACGAAAGATATAAGGACTTGATGAACAACAAGGATTATCTTGATAAAATCGCGGCAGAAGGAGCGGATAAGGCGAGGTATATTGCAAAAAAGACGATGTCAAAGGTTATGCGCAAGGTCGGGTTCCGTTAAGCTATGTTCGGTTACATTTTGCCTGACAAGCCCAATATGTATGTAAAGGATTACACGCTGTACCGCGCATATTACTGCGGCTTGTGTAAAAGCACCAAGAAATATTACGGTAATCTGATGCGATTCTCTGTCAATTACGATGTAACATTTTTGGATATAATAATACATGGACTAAAGGGAGTTAAAGCCGAGATATTAGAAGGCGTATGCGCGCTTAATCCCGTGCAAAAAAAGCCCTTTGTCAAGAAAGACGACATAAGCGCCGCGATGGTACATTTGAATGTACTATTAGCAGATTTTAAGAGCCGCGATGATATGGCGGATGCCCCGAGCGGCAAAAAACGGCTGGTTAAGCGCTTTTTGAAAAGAAAAACCATAAAGGCGCGGCAAGCGCTTCCTGAAGAGGCAAGGATATTAGACGAGACGTATATTAAACAGCAGGAGTTCGAGAGACAAAATATAGCCTCAATGGATAGGGCGGCGGATGCGTTTTCGGTAGCTATGCGGCAAATATTCAAAGCGCAGTTGCGGGAAAAATATAGCGATTCTGTCGGCGTCATCGCTTACAACTTAGCAAAATTCGTATATCTTATGGATGCAATCGACGATTTTGAGCAAGATTGCGCGCGGGGCGAATATAATGCGCTCAGACTAATGTATAAAGATATTGTCACAAAGCGCGAACTTATAGACACAGCAAATATCACGCTTGACGAAATGGTGAACGGAATACTAGCAGATATCCGCGAAGCGTATGAGCAAGTAGAGATAACAATAAATGAGGGAATAGTTACTAACACACTTTGGTTCGGGTTGCGCGCTAGGGCGCAAAGTATAATGAATAAGGAGTGCACAAAATGTCAAAAAGTCCGTTTTTAGTGCTTGGAATAAGTGATAACGCGACACAAGCAGAGGTTGAAACCGCATATCGCAAGTTGCGCGATAAATACCGTCTTGATATGCATCAGGAGGGCGAAAAAGGCAAGTTTGCAGCCAACAAATTGTCCGAAGTGGAGACTGCTTATAAAGCAGTTAAGGTAATTCTTGACTCCAAGGTAAATTATGACGGCAATATATATTCCACTATTGAGCAGCTTGTCAAGGCTAATAACTTTGAAGAGGCGCAGAAAACGCTTGACGGCATATCAGAGAGAGGCGCCGAATGGCATTATTATCAATCGGCTATATATTATAAGAAAGGCTGGCTTATGGAAGCCCGCTCCCAGCTTAATCTAGCAGTTACAATGGATCCAAGGAATGACAAGTATGTCAACGCATTGCAAAAGTTAGAGGACAAACTTAGTAACAGAGGCAGCGCGGAGAGCGCCCAGCAAAGCGGAAGCGCGCAGGGCGCAAAGAGCGGATATCAGCGCAGCTACCAGAGTTCGGCAACGCGCGACGATACGTCGGACAATTGTTGCGCCTGCTGCCAAGGACTTATTTGCGCTAACTGCCTGTGTGATTGTATGCAGTGCTGTAGATGAGAAAGCAATTAAGTTACGAGATAGCAATAAGCGGTATTAGTACAGCACTTGCGGTAAGCTGCATAGTGCTGTCTTTCTATTTGCCCGTAATGACACTGACTTTCTACGCCTTATCAGGCATTGTGTTAATGCTGCCTTTAATTGTTGAAAGCTTGAGAGGAGTTATACTGACATTTTTAGCAAGCGCGATACTGGGCTTTTTGTTTACCAACTATATTGCGATTCTACCTTTCATATTTATTTTTGGTTCAGGCACTATCGTTATGTATATTTGTGAAAAGTATTTTAACAAAAAACTATATTTTTCTATTCCCGTTAAAATCGTTTTTATCAATTTAGCCTTGTTCGGCATATATTCGCTGATGGGCTTTGAGCAAATCGCAGGAGTGTTAGCAAGGATAGGTATCAACGCTATGTATATTTGGATAGCGCTTATTGCAACGACAATATATCTTGCGTATGATTTCCTGTTGCAAAAGATTTTACATTATTTGAAAAGACGCATGTCAAAATTACTAAAAAACCGCATAAACAATGATAAAAACATTGGCAACGGCGATCCTGACGACAACGATCCCTTCGATAATTAAGTGATATATTCGTTTTTATATCAAAATTTGATAGGATTAGTCAAAATAGTGCATTGACTGAGGTGATAATAATCAATAAAATTATTATATCGGGGTATGAATGCATAATAACAAATTAAAAATCAACAAGCATCAGCAAAGTTTAATAGACTATTATATGCCGAATTCAGAGGTTATAGCGGGTTTATCGGAGTTTTTTAGTGTATTTTCAGACCCTACAAGGGTAAAGATACTTTCCGCTTTATCGATTACCGAGATGTGCGTTACCGACATATCCTTAATGCTCAATTTGCAACAGAGTACTGTTTCGCATCAGCTAAAATTTTTAAAGCTTTTCAAAATGGTCAAAAACCGCAAAGTCGGAAAAACCGTTTTTTATTCTATTTCCAGTAAATTTATCGAGGAAGCGCTTAATAC
>SACC01000591.1 GCA_009928745.1 Clostridia bacterium | reverse complement strand
CTTCGACACCGTAGGACTAGGATATGAGACAAAACCTACAACAACGGATTATTCCTATAAGGATATTTTTGTAGAACTGATAAACACGAATACAAATAACGACGCAGATATTTACGCGATAAAAAATATGGTTAATTTGTATTCGCCTATCGCTAAAGCGATAAATTATAACGAGGAAGATACATATTCGCCTGCTGGAAATGCAGTAGGAATTGCGACTTGCGATAATGTTGTAAACCCTATGGCTGTTGGCTTGAGAAACACAGCCTCAGTGTCAACAATTAATGGTTACGCGTTTAAAGATATAAACGGATGTGTGAACGCAAAAATATTGCCTGGATTTACCAGGTACACAGCAATGTGGACCGGAACTAACAAGAATATCGACCTAGATACCTGTTGTAAAACGCCTGTTACCGCGAATAACACAACTTTAAATACATAAAACGTATTAATAAAAAGGAGAGAACAAAAAAAGTGCTACATATAAATTCAGAAAACGAATTATCGGGAACACTGGAAATCAAGACACAGAGAACTAAAGTCGAGATAGAAATTGCGCAACCGCTAGACGTAATATATTTTTTAAAGATAAAAGATATAATAGACATCCAGCTAACCCCAGTTTCCTCCACCATCTTTGCGTGCTTGGTTATTGTGTCAAGGGAAATGATCGAAAAGGGATCGTTACAACTTTCAGTAGTCTCAAGCAATGGACTCGAAAGCGTGGAGACTAATAGTATAGTAGTAACCATCGACGTTCCGTCGATACAAAACAAGACGACAGACGCCAACACTATTGCGCTCAGGGAAATCCGTTACCAGATTGCCTTACTAGATAAAAAAATAGACACTGCGTTCGGCAAGAGAATACCAAAACAACTGCCGGACTTCGACCTATCAGCAGTACAGAGAGGCATGGTTCTTACAGCGATTGACAATGACGGACACCTAGCTTTCTCCCATCCGTTTATAGACAATATCACAACGGTAAATGGGAAAAGGAGTATAATGAAAGAAGTTGTTATAGACAGCGCAGACATATCCGTAAAGGAAGAAACCTTTACAATAGACGATGCCATCAAACAACTACTCACATCTGCATCAGAGCAAGCAACTCTT
>SACC01000590.1 GCA_009928745.1 Clostridia bacterium | reverse complement strand
ATCTATGCCACTATGTTCGGTGGAATCCCATATCGCGAGATTGATGAGCTAAAAGATTATTGGCAAGAGTTCCCCCGCTTGAAAAACGAATTGTTCAAGTCTATTGGCGGCACACCTTATGCAAGCATTGCAGTAGACGACATCAATGCGGCAATTACAGCAAATTGCGACGTCAAGGCTTTTGCGGATAAATTCAACTCAGAATTTGCAGACTTTAACAAATATTTAGAAAGCAAGTTAATTGACAATATGAGCAGCGTTGCTCTGACTAGTGAGGAAAACGCAATCAGCGAAAACATATTTGACCGTTTGACTTTTACCAACCTAATTGACAAATACAAAGCATATCAAATATTGGACGATATTTGGACCGAGATAGAAATAGACCTCGAAATGATAAAAACGGAGGGCTTTGCCGCAGTAAAGCAGGTTGACCCGAATATGGTCGTCAAAAAGAAGAATGGCAAAGACGAAGAAGTACAGGAAGGCTATGTCGGGCATATTATACCGTTCGACCTTATTCAAAGCACGCTGCTGAAAGCTGAAAGCGACGAGCTCAAAGCAAAAGAAACACGCCTTGCCGAAGCGCAAGCCGAATACGGCGAAATCCTCGAAAACCTTACCGAAGAAGAAAAGGAAGATTATAAAGACTGCTTTAACGACGACGGCGATGCCTTTGTCTCCGCAGAAGTGGCAAAACAGGCAAAATTGCTATTGAAAGATAAAAAGAGCTACCCCGAGGGCTTGATAGAGGCAAAACTATGCAAAGTCAGCGCGCTTATAGACGAAGAACGTGAGTTGAAAAGGCAAATCAAATCAGATGCGGAGACCTTGCGTGCCAAGACAAAAGCTACTATTGAGAGTTTGACTGATGGACAAGCTTATGACCTGTTAAAGCAGAAGTGGATTGCACCTCTTGTGCAGTCAATTAGCGAACTGCCAACTAGCTTGATAAATAACCTTACGGCAAAAGTAAAGAGTCTTGCAGAAAAGTACAAGACAACCTTGCTGGATGTCGAAACCGAAATAAAAAAGGCGGAAAAAGAGCTATCTGATATGATAGATGACTTAACAGGCGACGAGTTTGATATGAAGGGACTCAAAGAGCTACAAGCTTTATTAAGC
>SACC01000589.1 GCA_009928745.1 Clostridia bacterium | reverse complement strand
GCGTAAATGTCACGGTCAAAATCATCGTTGATGCATGGTACGCCCTGAATATGTTGTGCTTCTTTCAGGAGCGCTTCTTTCCCGGACGTATTATAAACTCGCTGTACATTTTTTAACATTTCAACTTGACGTTTAGCGTCCGTCATCATGCTTGCTTCGTATTTCATCTCTTCAGCTATAATTTCAGCGAAATTCTTAACGTTCAATTGTATATCCGGTTGCCAATGTTTACCGTTGAATATCATCCAGCGCATATTTTCGACATTGTATTTAACAATATTGCTAAATCTAGAAACGAAACGTCTTGAATTTCCTGTATCGTTGAGTTCGAATTCTTGCTTTATATCGCTTATGTTAGGCGATGGCTTGCTTGTACGTACTAACGAAATCGCACCATTAATTGTCGAATCCTTGTAATCATCCCGCAACCATTTTTGCTTATGGTAATCATCTTTGCTTAGATAATAAGGTGATGACATAAAGGCTTCGTTAATAGCATTATAATCACCGTTAAGGTAATACGCTAATTTGCAACATAATGAAGCATCTCGTTCGCTCTCATCAGCACCAGCTCCCGGGGCTTTTCCGTTGTATAACTCACGCAATTTTGCATCACTTGTTATGAAACTTTTAATTGGCGAATTACGCAACATATAACGGTCTAATATCGAAGTAAGATTTACCGTTGCGATTTCGTTGGAAATGTTAAGCGTGTTACCTGTAATGGTAACGAACCTTTTGGTTTCGTCGCTTATGTAAATCTCTAAACCAATTTTTGAGTTTTTGATATAATATTTTTGTTTATCGTATTTTTGATTGGTCTTAAAAATTATGCGAACGCCATGCTTGGATGGCGATAATTCAGTGTACGAATTAAAATATTCGATTATGTCGTTTGCAATAGCGCTGATATTACCGCTATCATCGACACAATGGTCAATATCGACTGCGCTATACCCACGAAAAACACCTAGGCCTACGCCTCCTGTGAGCGAATTATCTGCGTCATAATGCAGATAATCGCTCAACTTGGAGAGCATAATTGCATAAGATACGAAAGTATCAGGGTCAGAACTATCGGCATAACCGCCTGTTTTCACATTGTAAGGGATTTTGCCCTTATCGGT
>SACC01000588.1 GCA_009928745.1 Clostridia bacterium | reverse complement strand
GACCTTTCGAACCCGTCGCTGTTATATCCGGAACACCGGATATACTTCCCCTTATGTTCGGCGGAGGCAGATTCGGCGGAAAAGGTCTGTACGGGGTGCTTACAGAAAGTATCGGTATTTTAGGTTGCGTTTTAGGAATTGTATTTATACTTATGCTGCTCTTCCGCTCTTTTACGTCTTCCTCTCTTTCCCGCGACGAAAGCATGCGCGGACTTTGTGCTGTTTTTATTACAGCGCTTACGGTTTTCTTCTTTCTCGGTATTAGTCAAAACACCTTAGGAACCGGGAACAGCATTCTTATGTTCTGGATAATATGCGGGCTTGTAAGCGCGACAGGCAATGCAGTTCCGATATATATATCCGGCGACGATCTAACTTGAGGTAACCGTATGATAAAGAAATTTAACTTACTTGATATCGCTATAAGCATATTAGTACTGGCGTTATGCTTCGGAGGTATTATTTACCTTATAAAATCAGCTACTTCCAATATCAGTACCGTTGTCATTACCATAACCGTGAGCGATGATACCGCAGAAAATATTTCCTTACAAGACAGCGTATTCATCGAAAGCGGAGAAAAGCTCGGCACTATAACCGCTGTACGCACTCTTGACAGTCAAATAAAATCTGAAAAAGTACTTGAAATAACTTTTCAAAGCGAAAATGGTAAGGTTATTTTCAAAACAGGGCAGACAATCGGCTTCCGTACAAGCAAAGTTAAGGCGGAAGGGATTATATATTCTATCAGAATAGGAGAAGACAATGAAAAATAAGCGTTTTAATCTTTTCGATTTGCTTATAATAATAATACTTATAGGTGTCGTAGCGGGAATTATATTCCGTTCTCAGATCAAAGACGCTATTTTTCCCGGTGAAAGCGCCGTTTTTGAAATCACGCTGGAAGTTGAAAGCATGCCCAACGACTGCGTTTCGTCCATTATCGAAGATACCAAACTGTATATTTCGCAAAACGGCAACTATTTCGGTCAGATCATAACCGCCGCGTTTTCCCCCGTAAAAGATACGGTATTTGTGGGAGACCAAGAAGTTCAAGCACCGTCTGAATATTATTCGTCTGCTGTTATAACTATTCAAATTGATGGGTATATTCTTGAAGGAACATAT